>NZ_JBNCKT010000070.1:0-18234 GCF_049841675.1 Micromonospora sp. DT4 | reverse complement strand
GCTGCGGGTGGTGGAGCGGGAGCGGGACCAGGCCGAGGCCGGGCGGACGTCGGCGGAGTCGAGGCTGGCCGACCGGGACGGGCAGGTGCAGCAGCTGCGCGGGGAGTTGACCGAGGTACGAGCCAAAGTGGATGACCTGAACGGGCAGCTCGACCAGCGTGGCCGCGAGGTCGAGCAGGGCCGCGCCGAGCGGGACCAGGTCGCCGCGCAGCTGCGCGCCGTCGAGCGGGAGCGGGACCATGCGGTGCAGCGGGTGGAGACCGTGCAGCGGGAGCTGGACGACGTTCGCCAGCGCGAGCGGGACCAGGCCGCCGCGCGGCAGACGGCCGAGGCCGCCGCGGTGGAGGCCCGCGAGCAGCTGCGGGTGGTGGAGCGGGAGCGGGACCAGGCCGAGGCCGGGCGGACGTCGGCGGAGTCGAGGCTGGCCGACCGGGATGGGCAGGTGCAGGAACTGCGCGGGGAGCTGACCACGGCCCGAGCGGCCGAGCGGGAGGCCCGCGCTCAGGCTGCCGACCTCACCAACCAGGTCGCCTCGCTGGCCGGCCGACTCGCCGGGGGCGGCGACGCCCCGCGCGGTCGCGGCTGACCCGGGGGACCGCTGTCCGGGGCTGGACATGGTGATGACCACGAGGGTCACCCATGTCCAGCCCCGCCGGTCATGTCGATGTCCGGGCGGACGTCGATGACCGCAGCGTCCGGTCATGGTGGTGACCGGTCATCCCGGTGACCGGCGCGGGTGGACATGCCGATGTCCGGATGGTCGTGCGGGTGGCCGGTGGTGGACATGCCGAAGTCCGGGTGGACATGGTGATGACCGGCGCCGGTCACGCCGATGACCGGCGCGGTTGGACATGCCGATGTCCAAGCGGTCATGCCGATGACCGGTCGCGGACGGGGGATGGCCACGGTGGTCACTCGGATGACCCGGTGGCGGTCGCGGAGGCCGACCTGGTGGACATCAGTGGCCGCGCCCTGGTCGGAGGCGATGGCCGGTGCCGGGGGATCGCCGGCACCACCGTTCGGCCAGAGCCTGCCCTCGGTGCGGGGGGTGCTACTCGTGCGAGGAGTACGGCGCTGTTCGCGCAGGTGAGGAATCGTGGCGGTGGCGGGTGGTCATGATGTCCGGCCCCGCCGGTCATGTCGATGTCCGGGCGGACGTCGGTGACCGCAGCGTCCGGTCATGGTGGTGACCGGTCATCTCGGTGTCCGCCGTGGCGGTCATGCCGAAGTCCGGGTGGACATGGTGATGACCGGGGCGGTCATGCCGGGGTCCGGCGCGGTGGACATGGCGATGTCCGGGCGGTCAGGCCGATGGCCGGGTGGTGGACATGGGTGACCGGCGGGCCGGTCATGTCGGTGTCCGGTCAGGGGAGCCAGGTGGTGGAGCGGCGCGCGATGTCGTGGAGCTTGGTCACGGTGTCCGGGGTGAGGACGGTCGTCTGTCGGCGGAGCCAGCGGGCGAGTTTGGGCGCGGCGAGCACGGTCACGCCTTGGGGCTGGTGGTCGCCGCGTACGCCGGCGCCGACGACGGCGATGACCGGAGTGACGGTAATCGGGCCGCGGCCGATCGCGGCGCCCAGGAGCCGGCCGGCGCGGTCGGCTTCGGCGCGGGCTTTGGCCGCGTACGCGGTGGGGTGCCGGTTGACGGTGATGCCGGCCGGGCCGGTGGAGACGAACCCGCGCGGGTGGTGCTTGGTGTTGATGGTGAAGATCCCGGCCGGGCCGATGAGGACGTGGTCGATGTCGGTGCCTCGGGTGCTGACCGGGACGGAGTGCAGGACGTACCAGCAGCCGCCGGGTCGGGTGAGTTTCCGCAGGTAGTCGGCGGTTTTGACTTCGCCGGCCGCGCCGATGCGCCACGCGCGTTCGTCGGTGCATAGGCGTAGGAGCCGGGCGAGGAAGGTGGCCAGGGGCCGTTCGCGGCGCAGCTGGGCGGCGACGGTGGCCGCGCCCTGGCCGGGCTTGTTGGCGGCGAGGTCGGTCCAGCCCTGCTGTGCGCGTTGTCCTCGTTGGGCGGGTGGGCGTTGAGCTGGGCGTTCGTGGATGGTCACGCCGACTGGTGGGTCTTGTGGTGGCGGCCCGTACGCGTCGTTGCCCAGGTGCGTGGGCGGGGTGACCGGGCCGGCCGGCGCGGTGGGCGGGGTGAGGTGGTGGACCAGCTCAGGCGGGCCGGTGCGGGGTGGGGTGGGGTGGCGCTTTCGCCAGGTGGCCAGCGCGGCGTAGAACTCGGTGGCGCGGCCGAGGTGGACGTCGCCGGGTTGGCCGGTGGCCACGTCGAGGTAGCCGAGGTGGGTGCCGTCGCTGGCGTCGAAGTGGACGACCTGGCGGCCGTCGTGCGTCGTCTTGCGGGTGGTCACCACCGGTCGGCCGCCGTCCGGCGGCGCGGCGTGACGCCCGGCGCGCGGTTACCGGCCGTGACGGCGGGCGGGGGGCTAGCGGCACCGTTAGCGGACCGGCAACGGGTGCCGGAAGGCGTTACCAGCAGCGGCCCGCCGGTGGCCCGGACGCCGTTGGCGGAACCCGCCCAACGGCCGCCAGCGCGTGGCGCGCGAGCCCCGAAGACCGCGCCGTGAGCGGCGCACCCCACCCGCGAACCGGACCGCCGAACCCGAAGCACCGCCGTTACCGCCGGCCCCACCCAGTCAGCCACCGTCACCACCTCGCACCCCTCGCTCAGACCCAGCACCGTCGCATCAGCACCGTCCACCCCACTCAGTCACCCACCACCAGCACAGCCAACAACCCACCGCACAAGAACCTAGTTTGAACCGTCACACCAAGGCATTGCAATGTACTGGTTCAAGATCATCAGCTATGATCGATCCATGACCGTGCGCGTGACCCCCATCCCTGCGGGGATGGCCGGTGCGCGTTACCCGTGGGAGTGCCGGGCACACGAGCATGATCGTCAGGCGTACTACCACGAGGGTCAGGAGGTCGGCCCGGCCGCGCGGTGGCTCGGCGCGGGGGTGGAGCGGCTCGGGTACGAGCAGGGTTCCGAGGTGGTCAAGGAAGAGCACCTGGTGCTGTTCGGTGAGCTGTGCGACCCGCGTCTGCACGCGGAGCTGACCGCCCGCGCGGAGGTCGAGATCCGGGAGCTTGGGCTCACGGGCGACGACGCGAAGGACCACCACGCTGAGCTACTCAAGGGCGCCCGGTTGGGTCGCGCGCCTCGGCAGTACAAGTCGGTCGACGAGCGGCTGGCGGAGGCGTTGAAGGCCGAGCCGGACGCCGACGCGCACCGCCGCGAGGAGCTGCGCCGGCTGATCGAGTCAAAGCAGCCGAAGGCCAACGGGTCGTTCGACGTGACGTTCTCGGCGCAGAAGTCGATCAGCCTGTACCGGGCGGGTCTGCTGGCGCAGGGCCGCACCGAGGACGCCGCGAAGGTCGAGGCCGCGCACCGCGCCGGGGTCGCCGCGGCGTTGGAGTACCTCCAGCGGGAGGCGGGTTTCAGCCGCGCCGGCTACCACGGCAGCGCCGGCCCGGACGGGGCGACGGTGGGCCGGTACGTCGACGCGCACGAGTGGATCGCTGCGGAGTTCCTGCACGAGACCAGCCGGGCCGGTGACGTGCAGATGCACTCGCATCTCCAGGTGCTCAACCGGGTGCCCACCGTCGAGGACGACGGCACGGTGGTGTGGCGGACGCTGGACTCGCGGGCGCTGCACAAGGCCCGTCCGGGCATGGAGGCGGTGTACCACCGCACGATGGAGGAGCAGCTGACCCGGGATCTGCCGGTGGACCTGGAGACTCGGGAGGACGGCAAGGCCCGCGAGGTCATCGGGATCACCCTGGACGACCGGGAGGCCGCGTCGACGCGCCGGCAGCAGATCAAGGGTGAGCTGGCCGAGTACGTGGAGCTGTACCGGCAGCGCACCGGGCATGAGCCGTCGCCGCAGACGCTGTCGAAGATGGCGGAGCGGGCGGCGTTGCAGACCCGGGACCGCAAGGACGCGGCGGTGCCGATGGACGAGCTGGTTGACCGGTGGGAGCGTGAGGCGGTCGCCGCTGACCGGCGGACCCACGCGCAGATGGCCGAGAACGCCGAGGCCGCCGCGGTGAACCGCCGGCTGGCCCGGATGCGCGCCGACCAGCCGACGCCGGTGCTGGACCGGGGCCGGGTGATCGCGCAGGCGTTGGGTGAGGTGCAGTCGGAGCGGGCGAAGTTTTCCCGCGACGACGTGATGCGCTGCATGGCCCGGGCGCTGCCCGAGCAGTTGGGCACCGCCGCCGACGAGGCGGGCGGGGTGACCGCGCTTCTTGAGTCGCTGACCGATGAGGCCCTGACCAGTGGCGGGTACGGCGTGGTGCAGGTGTCCGGGTTCGAGGTCGTCAACACCCCGCCGCAGCTGCGGCGGGAGTCCGATGGGCGCAGCATCTACCAGCCGGGCCGGGCCGAGCGGTACTCCACCGAGACGCAGCTGCGCGAGGAAGAGCGGATGGTGGCCACCGCCTCCCGCACCGACGCGCCCCGGCTGTCCCCCGAGCAGATCGAGGACGCCATTGCGGCGTCGACGCTGGGCGAGGACCAGGCCGCCGCGGTGCGCGGGGTGCTCGGCGACGGCCGGCAGGTGTCGGTCATCGTCGGCCCGGCCGGCACCGGGAAGAGCTACGCACAGGGCATCATCACGAAGGCGTGGGAAGAGGCCGGCGGCCGGGTGATCGGGCTCGCCCCGTCGAACATCGCCGCCGGGGTGCTCGCCGAAGCCGGCGTCACCACCACCACCAACATCGAGTACTTCCTGATGCTTCAGGCTGGGAAGGGCCCGGTAGAGGACCGGGTGCGGTTTGGGGTGAGGCCGGGTGACCTGGTCATCGTCGACGAGGCCGCGATGGCTCGGCACGACGACATGACTGAGCTGGTGCAGATCGTGGCTGACGCCGGGGCGAAGATGGCCACGGTCGGCGACGACGGGCAGCTCCAGTCGGTGGGCGCCGGCGGCGGGTTCCGGCTGCTGCGGCAGGAGACCGAGGCGTACGAGCTGCGCACGGTGCGCCGGTTCCGCGACGAGCACGGCCAGGTCCGTGACTGGGAGGCCGAGGCGTCGCTCGGACTGCGGGAGGGCCGCGCCGAGGCGCTCGCCGCGTACGAGGAGCACGGCCGGCTGCACGGCGGCACCGCCGACGAGATGACCGAGAAGTCTGTCGGCCGGTACGTCGCGGCGGTGCTGGACGGGAAGGTCGCCACCCTGACCACCCCGACCAACGACATCGCCGACGACCTGTCCGCCCGGATCCGCGCCGAGCTGGTGCGCCTCGGGCGGGTAGAGGAGGGCGGCGCGGCGGTCATGGGCGGCAACGTCGCCGGGGTCGGCGACCTGGTCCAGACTCGCGAGAACGAATCAGGGCTGGTCGACAGCGAGGGCTTGCAGGTCATCAACCGGCGGGTCTACCGGGTGACCGAGCTGCACGAGGACGGATCCCTCACGGTGCGCCGGTTCACTGGCCTGGACGCCGAGGGCCGCGACCAGCTTGCCGGCACCGTCCGGCTGGACGCCGACTACGTCCGGACGTACACCGCGCTGGGCTACGCCGGCACCATCCACGCCACCCAGGGCCGCAACGCGGACCGCGGCTACACCTACGGCGACGCCGACCAGGGCATGACCCGTGAGCACGCCTACGTCGGCCTGACCCGGGGCACCGAGACCAACGAGGCGTTCCTGGTCACCGAGCGCACGGTGGAGGACGGCATCGACGGGATGCCCGAGGACACCCAGGCGTCGACGCCGCTGGCGGAGATGACCCGGATCCTGGACCGCGAAGGCGTCGAGAAGTCGGCCACGGAGTCGCTGCGCGAAGGACTCGAGTACGCCGAGTCGATGCCGGCGCTGGCCCCGATGTGGGTCGACGTCACCACCCGGCACACCCGCGAGCAGTGCCGCACCCTGCTCGGCGACATCCTCGGACCCGACGCGGTCGCCCGGCTGGACGCCGAGCGGGCCGACCCGCTGTACCGGCACCTGCGGGAGGCACAGCTCCAGGGCCACGACGTGGAGGCCCTGCTACGCGACGCGGTCGGCGACCCGCGCAGCGTCGCCGACGCCCGGGAGCTGGGCGCGCTGCTCCAGTACCGGGTGGAGCAGGCCGCTGCCCGCCGGACCCCGGAGAACGAGCCGGCCGGCCCGGACTGGCTGGCCCGCACCCCCGACATCGAGGGCCCCGAAGGCGAGTTCGCCCGCGAGGTCGCCGAGGCGATGCAGGCCCGACAGGACGAGCTCGGCCGCCGGGTCGCCGAGCACACCCCCGAGTGGGCGGTCGACCGGCTCGGCGAGGTGCCCGAGCAGGAGCCGGAGCGCACCGACTGGGAGCAGCGGGCCGCGGTTGTGGAGGCGTACCGCGAGCTGTACGGGGTGACCGGCGAGGGCACCGTCATCGGGCAGGCCCCGCCCCGGAGCGCCGTCGAGCAGCGGGCCGCGTGGGACACCGCCTACGAGGCGCTCGGCCGGCCGGACGAGCACCGGCACATCGCTGCCGCCAGCGACGAGCAGCTGCGCGCGATGCTCGCCACCTACGAGCGGGAACAGGTGTGGGCGCCGCCGTACCTCGGGCCGCAGATGGCCGAGGCGTTCACGCTGGCGCGAGACTACGAGCAGCGCGCCACCCTCGCCGAGGCGGAAGCCGCGACCCTCACCGACGCCCAGGAGCGCGCCGAGCTGGAAGCCCGCGTGGCCGCGTGGCGGGAGATGGCCGCCGGCTACGCCGAGCAGGCCGCCACCTACGAGGAGATCACCGCCGCGCACGCCGCGTGGCGTCAGGACAGCGAAGACGTCCGCGAGACCGCGCAGGCCGCCGGCGCCGAGCTGGACCGCCGCCAGGTCGACCGGCAGCCGCAGGCCGAGGTCGAGCCGGTCGACGTCGACCAGGCCGCCGCCGGCGACACCGAGCGGGACGAGCAGGAGGCAGCCGAGCGGGACCAAGCCGAGAACGCGCCGGCCCAGCGAGACGCCGCCGAGCTGGAGCAGCACGCCGAGGTCGACACCGGTGAGCAGGTCGACGCGCCGCAGGTGCGGGAGGCCGAGGCGGACGTCGAGCTGGAGACCGACGCCGCCGAGCCCTCGCAGGCCGTGGTCGACGCGCCGCAGGTCGAGGTGAAGCCGGCCGAGGTTGAGGAGCCGGAGCAGCCGGCTACGCCCACCCCAGCGCAGCTCGCGGCGCAGGCGTTCCCGCAGCAGCGTGCCGCCGAGCGGGCACCCGAGCCCGAGCCGGTCGCCGCGACCGAGGCCCGGCCGGAGCCCGAGCAGCAGGCGGCGCAGGCCGCCCGGGTGGCCGCCGGCGCGTTCCCCCGCACCATCGAGCAGGAGCTGCGCGAGGCCCGCACCTACCTGGAGCGCCGTACCCAGCGGGCCGAGGCCGCCCAGCGCGGCGGTGGCCAGCAGGCCGCCCAGCGCGCCGCCGAGCAGGAGGAGAACGCGCGGCGGGAGTCGGCGCGGCTCATGCGCGAGCGGCAGCAGCAAGCAGAGCGGTCCCGCTCCCGTGGATATGAACGGTGACGCACCTATGGCTTACCGTCGATAGGAACGACGGAGGGGAGGCGGCGATGACCGGCAGCGTGCGCTACGTACCGAAGCTGAAGAGCCGCGAAGAGATCGAGTACATGCTGAACTGGATTCCTCGTGTCCTCGTGCCCGCAGACGAGCGGACTCGCTGGTCGACCCGGGAGTACGCCCGTGGCGGCACGGCCGTCTGCCGGTGGATTCTCGGCCTTGACGCTGCCTCGCCCGTCACCCAGAAGAGGCTGGGCCAGCCGGTCACCTGCGACGACGCCCGGCACGAGGGCTACGAGTCCCAGGTGGCCATGGCTCAGGGCGGGTATCCGGCCGTGAGCCCGCCTCTACCGCCGCTGTCGATCAACTTCTTGAACGGCGTCGACGACTGGGTCAAGTGGGCGACCGGTTCTCCGAACGGTTTCCACTCGCCGGATGACTGGCCCTTCCCCCGCGAGACGCCGCCCCGGCCGTAGGTCGCGTAGAAGACGGGTGAACAGCGCAGGGCCCCCACCGATCGGTGGGGGCCCTGCCGTGTGCGAGGGGTGCTACTCGCGGCGTTGCACGATGCGGGCGAGCCAGGGCAGCTCGGGCAGGTGGACGGTGACGCGTTGCTGGGTCCAGGGGCGGCGGAGCGCGAAGAGGCTGAGCACGATCCACCAGAGGGCGGCGATGCCGGCGGTGGTGGTGCGGGCGGGACCGGTGGTGGTGGCCCAGACCATGGCCACGGTGGCGGCGCCGAAGAGGACCCAGCCGAGCCGGGCGGCGACGGCCCGCCAGAGGAAGGCGAACGCGAACAGGCCGACTCCGGCGGCGCACCAGGTCCACCACAGCGTCTCGGCGTCGATGGGCAGGCCGGCGGAGTGGGCGGTGAGGTAGCCGCGGACCGGGTCGAGCACGACGTGGGTGAGGTTCCAGTCGCGCAGCCAGTCGAGGCCCCCGTCGACGGCGTCGACGAGGAAGCGGCCGATCCAGCGCAGCAGCGGCAGGACGAGCCCGAACAGCAGGAGTGCGACGAGTAGCACCCCGGCGGCACCGGCGGCCGGGATGAGCCACTCGGGCGGCCAGTCCTCGCGGTGCCGGCCACGGTGTAGCCGGCGCCACAGGTCGCCGGCCCATTCGTTGAGCATGGCCGGCCAGCTGGCGTCGGTGTCCTCGATCGGCGCCGGCCCGGCCGGCGTGGTGGTGTCGGTGCTCATGCGTCGTCCTCGTCCTCGTCTTCGTCCTGGTCGACGTCGTCGACGGCGATGATGACCGGCTCCCCGCGGCGGGCCGCTTCGAGCTGGGCGCGGGTGAGCACGGTGCGGTCGGGCAGCTTGCGGGACAGCAGCGCCTCCAGGCCCTCGGGTGCGCCGTTGATGTCGGCGGGGGCTTGGGCGTTGATGTCGTCGAGCAGCGCGTCGACGAGCAGGGCGAGCGACCCGGGGCCGGATCCGCCGTAGCCCCAGCCGAGGCCGCAGTAGGAGTCTCTGGGCGCGGGGTAGATCTTCCCGTCGGCGGTGCGGATCCACACCGGCCCGTCGAGGATCAGCTCGGCCAGCGGGGCGGTCGCGGGCAGGCGTTGCGGCATGGCGGCGGTGTAGTCGCCGCCGCTGCGCCAGACCGGGGCGTCGGTGTCCGGGTCGACCAGGGCGTCACCCGGCTCACCGGACCGTGTGAGTAGCTCGAACGCGGCGGTGCGTTGGGTGGGGATGAGCCGCTGTGTCCACTTGAACGCCCAGGTGCTTTCGACTTCCTCGATGTGCTGCGGGTTGCTGTAGGGCAGGTCAGCGCCGGCGTCCCAGTCGGTGACCTCGCGGACGCAGCGGCGGGCGAGGTCGTCGGTGCGGGCGAGCAGGTCGAGCCAGCCGGCGCGGCGCTGGGTGGGCTCGATGTCGTCCAGGTCGGCTTCGGGTACCGGCAGCGGCCGGGCAGCGATCCGCAGTACCCCGTCCGGCAGTTTGGCCTTCTCGACCAGCTTGATGGTCTGCTCGGCGGAGGCGGCGGCTTGGGCGTGTGCGAGACGTGCGAGGTTGACCAGCACCCGGGCGGCGGGATGGGCTTCGGGGTAGGTGGAGGCCATCATGAGCAGCGCGCCGGTATCCAGCGCGGGAGCGGCCATCACGGTGACCGGCGGCTCTGTCGACGGCTCCCAGTTCAGCAGCAGCTGCTTGTCTCGCAGGTTCCGTGGCCACCAGGGCAGCGGTTGGCCCAACACCCCGGCCAGGTCGAGCCACGTCGGGGTGTAGGTGCGATCAGGCAGGCCGGGCAGCAGGGCCTTGAGTTCCGGCCCGTGCCGCAGGGAGAGCCCGTCGGACACCACGACCACCGCGCCCTCGCCGCGCGGGGCGAGCTGCTCGGCCCACCGCCGATGCTGGTGCGGCGTCCGCTGGCGGGTGGGCAGCGGCCACACCAGGTGGATCGGGCCTTCCCTGGTCTGCCAGCGCAGCGCGACCGCCCCGGGCAGTTCCACCGCGCGAATGAAGGCGGTGTGGTTCGGCATCGGCGACCAGGCCGTCACCGGCACCCGCCCGGACCACCGTTCCTCGGGCTGGCTCAGCGCCCACGCGTAGGCGTCGTCTTCGGACCACCACATCTGGCCGTCATCGACGCCCGTCGCGGTCAGCTTCCCGGTCTTGACCCACCACCACACGGTCAGCCGGGGCACGCCCAGCAGCTGTCCCACCGCGCCCATCCCGAGCCGCCGTTGACGGCCCTCCGGTTCTTCCACGTCCGCGATCCTCCGTTACAAAGAGATTGCCCTGTGTCACTGCCGCGCCAGCGTGCCAGACCGGTCCGACACCGGCCACCCCGAACACGAGCAAGGCCCTCACCCCGGTTGGGGTGAGGGCCTGCCGTGGCCGGTGGAGGCGTCTACGCGCCGGGTACCGGCGCCGCCGGTCGGGCCGCCATGTCGGCCTCGATGACCGCCACCAGGGCGCTGTTGTCGTCGATCGACGTGGTGGGGCGGGGTTCGACGTGGCTGTCTTCCTTGGCGCAGGCCGCCACGGTGGACTCGCTGAGCAGCCGGTTGACCAGGCTGGGCAGCCACCGGTCGTGCCACTCCCCGGCGCCGGCCGGGGTGCCCTTGGCCGAGCGGTAGAGGCGGTGCCACTCCTGGCACAGCCAGGACAGCTCGACGACGACCTCGGGATGCCGGTACCAGCACGGCGGGATCTTGCGCTGCCGGCCGCCGACGTGACCGACCAGCCCGTACGTTCCGGCGAGGATGTCGCGCACCCAGTCGATCAGGATGTGCCAGGCAGCCGCGGCCTGTTCCTTGTTCATGGCCGACCAGTCCCACACCCGCACCGGCTTGTCGCCGGCCGCGTCGAGCAGGTGCTGCACCTGCTCCTGGAGCACGGTCACGTCGTCGACCAGCGCGGTGACCTGCTCACCGATACCGGACAGGTCGGCGAGCTGCCCGCGCAGCCGGTGCAGATCCTCGCCGAGCGCGAGGATCTGCCCGGCCAGGTTGGCGCCCGCCGGCGGCACGGTGGTCACCGCGGCGTCCGCTCCGGCTCGACGTCGCGCACCGGCTCCTCGCCGACAACGTCGTCGACGCGCTGCGCCGGGATGCTGGCCGACTTGCGAGCGGCACGTTGGGCGCGCTTGACGTCGCGGCGCTCCCACGCCGGCGTGGTCCGGATCAGCGTCGGCGGTGCGGTGCGGTGCAGCACCAGGGCGTGGTGCTCGGGGATCTCCCGCACCAGCGCCGGTTCGATGGTCGGCCGCCGAACCTCGGTGGTGGAGGTCGACCGGCCGCGCCGCTCTCCCTCGGTCTCGGTGTGCTGCTTGGTGACGTAGGTGCCGCACGCCTCGGCGATGGCGTTGAGATCCTCGGTGAGGGTCAGGCCACCGAAGTACAGCTGGGTGTTCGCGGCGGTCTTGACGACCTGGCCGCCGCGCTCGCCGTAGATCTCGTAGAGCTGGGCGAGGGCCTGCGCGGCGATGATGATGGCGATGTTCCGGCCGCCGGCGTCGGCGACCCACCGGGTCAGGTCGACCGGCACGATCAGCGCGGCCTCGTCGAGGATGAACGACATCGGCGGGTCCAGCCGGCCGCCGGGCTGGCGGGAGGCGTGGACCTTCGCCCCCTCGAACAGGTGCTGCGTCAACGCGACCAGCAGCGGCGCGAGGCTCTTGTCGTCGCCGAGCAGGTACAGGGTGCCCCGGGAGGCGATGAACGTGTCCAGGTCCAGCGCGTTCTCACCCTGCCCCGGGGCGACGATCGCGGCCACGGCCGGGTTCGCCATGAACTGCATCGACTGCGACAGGGTCAGGAAGATGCTGTCGCGGGTCTTCTCCGCCTCGGTGGTGACGACCTGGCGCAGCTCCCCGACCCAGCCGGTCGGCACCCGGTTGGAGTGCTCCCGCAGGATCTCCAGCGCCTGGTGGTTGGTCGGGGTGGCCACCCACTTCGCCACGGTGTCCATGCCCTGCTCGGTCAGCGCCGCCGCCATCAGGAAGCACCGCAGCACCTTCGTGGCCTGGTCCTCCCAGAACCCGGAGTCGTCGCTGTGGCTCTGCCGCATCGCCCGCACGCCCCGGGTCATCGACGCGGCCCGGCTCTGCGCGGTGGCGTAGTCGTCGCACCCGCGCACCGGGTTCCACCGCAGCGTCGACTCCAGCGCGCCGAGCCCGGCGGGGTTGAACAGCAGCACCGGCCGGCCCTCGCCGCCGCGCAGCTGGTGGGTCATCTCGTAGATGTCGTGCTTGGTGCTGGTGGCCACCACGGCGCCGGCCGCGTCGATGATCGCGCCCATCAGCCACGCGGTCTTGCCGGACTGCGGTGGCGCGATCGCCAGGATCACGTCCCGGTAGGAGGCGTAGAGCCGGCGCGCGTACGCCGGGCCGACGACCGACTCGCCGAGGTAGACGCCGTGGTCGGTGACGTCCAGGGCGTTGCGGAACTGCCGCAGGTGCCACGCCCGGTTCCACCAGGTGATGTGCTTGTACGACGCCCGGGTGTGCTCCGCGACCCGGATCGTGGACACCGGCGACAGGTGCTTGCGCAGCGCCATCCAGTCAGCCCAGCCGGGGTTGTCGTACCGGGCGCGGACCCGGCCGCGCCGGTTCAGCCGCCGGTAGAGGGTGTGCGCCCCCCACACGGTGGCCGCCGCGCCCATCCCGAACAACCCGGTGGGGATGGTGCCGGCGAAGATGTCGAGCACGGCCGCGTGCCCGGCCGCCGCGTTGGCGTTGAGCTGCTCTCCGGCCACCCCGGCGAGGTACATCAAGCCGCTACCACCGAGGGTGGCGACAGCGCCCGCTTGCAGGTCGCTACCGTTCTTCTGCTGGGACATGGAGCTATCTCTCCTGTTCCGGTTCATGCCGGGGCGGCGTGTCCGCGCCGCCCCGGTCCATTGATGTCGCGGGATGCGACCGAGCCGTCACCGTAGATCACGAGTACGACTCGGTCGACCCCGTCGCCCTATCGGCCGCCGGCTCCCGCCAGCGTCCCGTCCTGCGCGTCGACCAGCTTCTTCGCCTCGGTCAGCAGCCGTCGAGCCTGCCGGTCACCGACGCCGTACCGCTCGGAGACCTTCGCCGCGTCCAGCTCCACACCGGCCGCCATCTCCTTCGCCAGCTCTGCCGCGCGGCCACCGATCGGCCGAGCGTTGCGCAGGGCCTCGTCCAGTTCCTCCCGCAGCGCGTCCAGCTCGGCTCGCAGCTGGGCCGCCTCGCGTCCGCGCTCCTCAGCCGTCCGCTGTGCGTCGGCCCGCTGCGCGGCGACCTGGTCCAGCTCGGCCCGCACCGCCGCCACCATCGCGCCGGAGTCACCGGCCGACGCCAACTGCTGCCGCACCGTGACCAGCTCCGCGCGCAGGGCCTGCACCTGCTCGTCCCGACGCGCGGCCACCTGGTCCAGCTCGGCCTGCATCGCCCGGACCTCCTGGTCGCGCTGCTGCGCCACCTGCTGCGCCCGCTCCCGCTCGGCGGCCAGCTGCTGCCGCACGTCTTCCAGTGCGGCGTTGACGGTGGCCAGCTCCGCGGCGACCCGCTCGGCTTCCTCGCGCTCCCGCTCCACGTCCTGCTCGTCGACGGGCTGCTGCGCCTTCTCCACCGACGTGATAACCGTCTTCATGACCTCCGACGTCGGATTGACGCTCGTCTTCATCACGTGCGCGGCGGCGAACCGGCGGCGGGCCTCGGCCAGCACGTCCTCCCG
The DNA here is from genome assembly GCF_049841675.1 of Micromonospora sp. DT4. Lineage (NCBI taxonomy): Bacteria > Bacillati > Actinomycetota > Actinomycetes > Micromonosporales > Micromonosporaceae > Micromonospora > Micromonospora sp. DT4. Next base: position 4,596 of record NZ_JBNCKT010000070.1, on the reverse strand, counting down.
CGTGGTCTCGGCCCGCTTGACCATCGACCGCTCACCGAGCCACCGGAACGGCCACCGGCCGTTGCTCCAGCGGATCGCGCGTGCGAGTTGTCGCACCTGCCACTCGCGGTTCTCGTCGTCGACGTCCTCGTCCTCCGGCGCCATCGCGCCGATGGCCAGGAACGCGCGTTTGGCCGTCCACCGCCACTGCGTCTTCTTGCCGCTGCGGGTGGTGACCTGCAACAGCCGCAGGTACCACATGTAGCTGCCCAGCACGACCACCACGACCCGGCCGACCGCTACGGAGCCGTTCTCGCTGCCCAGAATCGCCAGCAGACCACCGCCGGTCACCGTGGTCCAGAAGAACCCGCCAGCCGGCCCGAACCCCGCGTTGGGCTGCTCGACGCCGTCCTTGTCCTTGGTGGTGCCCTTGCCGTGGGCGTAGATCATGCCGACAGCGGCCCAGACGCACGCCTCGATGAACCCGGCCAACAGGCCGGCCTCCACCTCGGGCATGTTCAGCGTGCGGCGGAAGAACTCGTAGACACCGGTGATGGTGATGAACGCGACGCCGGCCTGCACCACGCCGAAGCCGATGCTGGCCTTCGCGTTGAGGTTCTGTCCCCGCAGTGCCCGGATGACCCCGACCACCACGAGCACCAGGACCAGCGCGCCGACGCCGATACCGACCCACAGCATCTCGTCCGGGTGGTCCGTGATCCACGACCACACCTGATCAATGCTCACCGCGCGACCCCCGTCCCCCGGGTCGAGCAGGCCGGCCGGCCTGTCGAGCCCTGATTGCCGCCGTCCCACGACGGTAGGCCCGTACGCTGGGAACTGCGCATTGTTTTCCTCCTTGCGTGTCTGGCCCCGGCGGGTGATGGCGAGTCGGCTGCCGGGGCTGGAATTTGCGAGCTACGCCCCGCGGCTGCGGAGGTACTCGTCAACGGCCTCGTCGAGCAAGTCCTGGAGTTCGACGTCGTTCTGTACGGCGTAGACCCGAGCCCTCTTGCGCACGGACTCACGGACACGGCCACCGAAGTTCACGCGAGGCTCGTCGACGGGTGGCGCGGCGGTCGGCATGGTTTCTCCCTGGTCGGTGTTCTTGCTGCGGCCTGTGCTCACTCGGATCTCCCTGAAGTGCTTTGGGGTGACCGACAGCATCCCATCCCCTGACTGAGCCGATGACGGCTTGCACGATCAACTCTAGGCACAGCGGGTCAGTCAGTCAAGCTGTTGACTGACTGACAAATCCGGTGCATGGTGGAGCCATGAACGTGACAGGCCGCCGATGGCGGAGACCTCCGAGGGTGTGCCCGCCTTTCTGCGCGGGTGATCACCAGTGCACGGCGCAGCACGGCTACCCGAGCGGTGAGCACCGGTCGGAGCCGATGACCTGGCGGACCCGGTACGGCCGGCTGGTGGCGACCCGGATCGAGGACATCGACGGCAACGGCCGCATGGAGATCCGGGTGAGCGCCCGGCTCGACGTCGACGAGCGGACCGCGCACGTCCAGGCGCAGCAACTGGCCGTACGAGTCGACGAGATCGTGCGGGAGGTGATGGGCCTCCCGGCGTTCGACGCACCGCCGGTTGGTCCGCAGATCAGCAGCCGGAGCACCGGCTACCGGTGATGTAGGTCGGCCCCCGGCGGCGGGTTCAGCGCCGACCCGGGGGCCTTGATCGGGAGGAAACCCCGACCATGACTCAGCACAGTACAAGGACCGCACTCGAGCAGCGGTGTCGCACTTCTCGCACCTCCCCTGACCTGCCCACCTGGCAGCCCCGTGGGGCCGGACCGCTGTCGGTCCGACCCGCGCGGGGCCGTCAGGTCGACGGTCAGCCGCTCTCCTGCCCGGTGGGTTCAGCACCGGCAGAGAGCCATCCAGGGAGGAAACCCCTCATGGCGAAGAAGTCCGACGTCGAGGCCGCCAAGCAGCAGCTCGCCAACGCGATGACCGCGAACAAGGTCGTCGGCGGCCGGCAGGCCCGCAAGGACGTCGAGAACGCCACCGCCAAGCTCCAGGCCCTCACCGGCCTGGGCTGGAAGTAGTCCCCTATCGGCGCGGGCCGGGCCCACGTTCGGTCCGCGCCGAGGCCAGCGACCAGTGATGAAGGCAGCCCCCGGGGGTGCAGGAACACCCGACCGGGGGCCTAGATCGAGAGGGAACCTCGACCATGACTGACCAGCGTACGGAGCCCGTGCCGTTCCTCGACATCGACATCCCGGTCACGCGGTGGGAGACCGCCGAGCAGGCCATGACCTGCCACCACTGCCGCGCCGCGATCCACCCGGGTGACGAGGTGGCCGTGCTGCTCAACGCCACCACCGTCTGCGTGGACTGCGTGGAGGTCGGCTGACGGGGCCGGTGGGGACCGGCTCCCCCGGGATCCGGTCCCCCGCCAGGCCCGCCAGCAGGCGGCCACCCACACCGCTCCTCACCGGCGCAGGAACGCCGACCAGGGAGCCCAACCGGGAGGGAACCCCGGACATGGCCAAGAACGACAAGCGCACCGACACCAGCACGTCCCTGCCCCCGTACGACTGGCAGAGCAAGCCCCCGACCCGGGACACCGACGCGGCGTGCGACCAGGTGCTGCGCGACATGAACCGCCCCCGCCGGCTCGGCCGCTGACCCCCTGAAAGGAGCGACCGATCATGGCTGACACCAGCATCGAATGGGCCACCAAGGTCTGGAACCCGAGCACCGGATGCGACCGCGTCTCCCCCGGGTGCCACAAGTGCTACGCCCTCACGATGGCCCGCCGGCTCAAGGCAATGGGGTCGGCGAAGTACCAGGTCGACGGCGACCCGCGCACCTCCGGCCCCGGGTTCGGGCTGACGCTGCACCCGGACACCCTCACGACGCCGCACGGCTGGCACCAGCCCGAACGGATCTTCGTCAACAGCATGAGCGACCTGTTCCACGCGCGGGTGCCGCTGGAGTTCGTACAGCGGGTGTTCGAGACGGCCGCAGCGACGCCGCAGCACACGTACATGGTGCTGACCAAGCGGGCCCGCAGGCTGTCTCGGGTCGCGTCGCGGCTGGAGTGGCCGGAGAACCTGTGGATCGGGGTCAGCGTCGAGAGCGCCGACTACCTCGATCGCGTCGACGACCTGCGCGCCGTCGACCAGGCCGCCGTCCGGTTCGTCTCGGCGGAGCCGCTGCTGGGCCCGCTGGACGGGCTGGACCTGTCGTGGATCGACTGGCTGATCGCCGGCGGCGAGTCCGGGCCGGGCGCCCGGCCGCTGGCGCTGGAGTGGGTGCGCGACCTGATCGCCCGCTGCGACCGGTGGGGCACCGCCCCGTTCGTCAAGCAGCTCGGCGCGGCGTGGGCCAAGCAGCACGGCGCGGACAGCAAGGGCGGCGACTGGTCATACTGGCCGGCCGACCTTCGAGTCCGGGAGTACCCGCTGGGCGCCGAGGCGGTGACCCGGTGAGCCGGCGGATCCAGCGCCGGCGCACCGCCGGGTGGCAGATGCCCGCGGGCGCCGTGTACGTCGGCCGGCCGACCCGGTGGGGCAACCCCTACCGGGGCAGCGAGAGCGAGCGAGCAGCGGCCGTGAAGGCGTACGCGCAGCTGCTCGACCGCCGCCCGGATCTCGTGGCCGCCGCCCGCGCCGCGTTGGCCGGCAAGACCCTCGTGTGCTGGTGCCCGGTCACGAAGCCCTGCCACGCCGACATCCTCGTGGCGGTGGTCGACGGGCTGAGCCCGATGGACGCCGCCCACCAGCTGTTTCCGCTCGGGTGACCCGGTGGCCAGGGGCAGCGACGGGCCGGTTCTGGACTGGCGGCACTGCGCCGTCGGCGACAACCAGCCCTGCGTGATCTGCGGCCGACCGACTCCACTGCGGAGCCCGGCCGGGAAGCCGTGCCACAAGACGTGCGCCGAGGCGTGGACCGCCACCCACCAGAAGTGACCAGCAGGGCCGGGGCGAGCCAGCCCCGGCCCTCACCACGCCCGGAGAGAGTGCGACAGGTGCGAGACGTACCCGCAGTGCTTCACCAGCCCTCCCTGCCGCAGGACGTCGACCTGCCCCGGAGGGATGCCAGACCCGCTGGTCGCCCGCAAGGGCCACGCCGCTACGCGGTGCCCTCCGGGCAGCCCTTGCCCGCGACCAGCAGCCCCGGCATGGCGGAGCCCAGGACGACGACCTACCGCAGGGAGGACCCGATGGCAGCGCAGCTCTACACCGCCGAGCAGGTGCTCGCCATCGCCACCGAGGCGTACCTACGGGGCCGGTACGACGCCGACATCAACGACATGCGAGGCACGTGGGCCGAGTTCGACGAGCCTCGCGCCACCCGTGAGCAGCGGGTCGCCGCCCGCCTGGCCGACATGGACCACCGAGCCCGCGTGCGGGCCGCCCGTGAGGGCCGCCCCTACCGGATCTACCGAGGTGGGCCGGTCGACTGGGAGACCGGACGGCCGGTCCACCACCGGATCGCCAGCTGAGGAGAGAGTGACCAGATGACCGACGCGAAGCTACCCGACGTCGCCGGCCCCGAGCTGGTGGTGCTGATCGGCCCTGCCGGGGGCGTTGCTAACGGACGTGCGACCAGGGATCAAGAAGTTGATCTAGCTAGGCCCCGCGCTTGGGTAGCTGTCCCA
>NZ_JBNCKT010000069.1:0-31277 GCF_049841675.1 Micromonospora sp. DT4 | reverse complement strand
ACCATCGACATCGCCACCATCAAGATCTGGCTCCGCGACCTCGCCCGCGAAACCTGATCCACAAGACACGGCCTAGCCCCGCTCCCACCTCCTGGCCCGTGCCCACCCCGCCCACTGTGATCCGCGACGGACCGGCCTTTCCGGCCTTTCCGGCCTCCCCGGCCTTCCCGGCCTCCCGGTGGGCTCCGGCGGGGGTGCCCGCGGCGGGCTCGGAGGGTTGCTTCCGTCCAGCTCGGGCAGGGTGCCCCATCCGGCTCGCGCGGAGGTGGGTGAGGTCACGTCGCACCCTGTAGAGCTGCCCCAGATATGGGGCGAGGTGGCGCTTGCAGCGAGCGGCGGCGGTGATGCGGCGTGGGCGGGCACCGAGGGTGGTCGTGATGGGGGCGTGCGGCGGCGTGGGCGAGGTTCCGCGTTCCCACCAACGTTCCTTCGCCGGTGGTTCTCGCGGCCGCCCCATTTATGGGGCAGCTCGACAGGGTCGACATAGGGGGATACCCACAGCGGCGGCGACGTTGTCCACAGGGTTATCCACAGAATGAGCGAGCCTGTTGACGACGTCCGCCAAGCGGAAAACCATGAGCGGGTGGCAGCCGAAGGGGATGCGTTCGACGTGGGCGCGGCGCTGCGTGATCTTCGTCGACGTGCCGATCTGAGCCAGCGGGAGTTGGCCGATCGCTCCGGAGTCCCGAAGAGCACGCTGGCCCGGATCGAGGCCGGGCGGGGTGGTGAGCCGGCGTTTCGCACTGTGGCGCGGCTGGTCGGGGCAGCAGGGGGTGAGCTCGCGCTTCGGTTGCCCGGCGACCAGTTCCCCGCCTCGGGCGCCATGGTGCTGGGCATGCCGGTCGATGAGCCGCGGGACGAGGCTGACCGCCGGTACCCGGCGCACCTCGACATCCGCCGGGTGCGAACCCTCAGGGACTGGCCGGGTGCGTGGTGGGCGCACTCATACACGCTTCCCGAGCGGTTGTGGCCGGTCCGAGTACCGGAGCTGACCTACGACCTGGACCGCGCTCGGCGGGACCGGCGGCGGTGGCGGCAGGAGGCGCGCGCACGGGTGACCTTCCGGCGTGCGTTCGACGGACTCCCGGCCACGTCCTGGCGGTTCCTCGCCGAGGTGCCCGGCGGCGGGCCGGTCGGTGAGCTGCGGGCTCATGAACGGAGCGTTGACCTGCTCCTGGGCGAGGATCTGGGCGACCGGCGTGAGGTGGTGCTCGAGGGTGTTGTCGTCGCTCCAGACCTGCGGTTTCTTGGTATCGGACGACGGCTGGTCGAGCTGTTGGCGAAGGAGATGGCGGGAGCCGACATCCGCGTCGCCCATGCGGTCTTCGAGTTCGGCGGCGTCGAATTTCTCCTCGCCTGCGGATTCGAACTTCGGGCGAGCAGACCATCGGCGTTGATGCTCGACGTCCGGGGGCTGCCCGGCGTCAGCGCAGCGCCGGAGCCGCCTTCGTCAGGGCGGTGAGGGCCTCGCGCAGCCGCCAGGCGTCGCGGTCGCGCGGGCCGATTGGGTTGGAGATGGTTCGCAGCTCGGCGAAGGGCACTCCGGCCTGTGCTGCGGCGACCGCCACCCCGTACCCCTCCATGGCCTCGGCCACCGCCTCCGGATGCCGCCGGCGCAGCTCCTCGGTGCCAGCGGAGGTCCCGGTGACGGTGCTGACCGTGAGCACCGGGCCGACCGTGGCCGTGGGCAGGGCGGCCCGCAGCGTTGCCAGCAACGCCGGGTCGGCCGGTACGACGCTGCCCGCGCCGAGCAGCGCGGGTGGCATGCCCAACTCGTCGATGCCGATGAAGCCATCCGGTGAGTCGGCGCCCAGGTCGGCTGCGATGCTCGCGGTGCCGAGCACGGTGTCGCCGACGGCTGCGCGTCCGGTGAAGCCGCCGGCAACGCCGGCGCTGACCACCGCGCGGTACGGGCGACCGGCCGCTTCGGCCAGGGCCAGCAGCCGTGCGGTGGCGGCACCCGCGACGGCCGGGCCCACCCCGACCGGGGCGACGGTGACGGTGGTGGCGGTCAGCCCGGTGCGTACGGCGTCCGCCTCGGCCGGGACCGCGGTCACCACCAGCAGGCCGGTCACGACAGCGAGCCGGGGGATTCGCGGCGGGTTTCGTCGTCCGCGCCTCCGCCCGGGCCGCCGACCGACGAGGAGGGGCGGTAGATGTGGTAGCCCGGTGGCGCGAGCCCCGGTTCCTCGTGCCGGTGCGACGTGGCCTGGGGTGGGGCCGGCGAGACGGGCGCGACGGTCTCGGGCGCGACCGTCGGCGCGTCCTCGACCGGCGCGTCCTCGACCAGTTCGTCGGCACCCAGCGGTCGGCCGACCAGCTTCTCGGCGCGCAGCCGGGCGGCGACCAGCACCCCCCGGACGGCGGCCACGATGCCCACGCCGGCGGCGACCGCGATGCCGGTCCGGCCGTCGAACGGCACCAGCCCGAGCCCACCGCCGGCGACGAAAGCGAGCATGAGCACCGTCTCGGAGTGTGCGAAGGAGCTGGCACGCAGCCGCTCCGGGATGCGCTCCTGGATCGAGGCGTCCACGGCGAGTTTGGCCACCCCGCTGACCAGCGCGGTGACCAGGCAGAGCAGGGCCACCATCAGCAGCGAGAACTGGATGACGGCGAGCACCGCCACCCCCGCCACGATGATCATGCTGCTGGACTGGATGGCGGTCGGCCGGTGGATGCGTAGTCGGGTACCGACGGCCGTCGCCAGGAAGCTGCCGACGGCCAGCGCGCCGCCGACCAACCCCAGCGCCCACTCCGCGCCCAGGTCCCGCCCGAACACATCGGTGGTCAGATCGCCCTTCTTGATGGCGAACGCGAGGAAGAGCAGCAGGAAGCCGTATACGGCGCGTAGGGTCGCGGCGCCCACCAGCGTGGCGATCACCAGCCGTCCGGCCGGTCGGCCCCGGCCCAGCGGCCGGTCGCCGCGACGACCGAGCGCGCGCAACGCACGGGGGACGCGCTCCGGTGGCTCCGAGTCCGCCTTCGGGGGCAGCCGCAGCGAGATCACCATGCCGATCAGGAAGATCACCGACGCGACGCGCAGCGGCCACTGGGGCCCGAACCAGAAGGCGGCCAGCCCGATCGGCGCCACCAGCGCGCCCGCCACCGTGCCGTAGACGCTGGCCCGCGCACCCACCTGGGAGAGGCCGAGCCCCTCCGGCAACAGCCGCGGCACCGCCGCCGAGCGGGCCACGCCGTACGCGCGTGACAGCGCGAGCACACCGAACGCGGCCGGATAGAGCCCGAAGCCGTGGATGTAGTCGGAGATCAGCCAGGCCAGGAACGCCCGGCCGAGCATGGTGGCGGCGAGCGCGTACCGCCGGCCGTGCCGGAAGTGGTCCAGCAGTGGGCCCACCACGGGGGCGAGCATCGCGAACGGCACCATGGTCACCAGCAGGTAGAGCGCGACCTTGCTGCGCGCCTCACCCAGCGGCACGTTGAAGAAGATCGTCCCGGCTAGGCCGATGGCGATCAGGGTGTCACCGGCGCAGGAGACGGCGTGCAGGTCGAACAACCGGATCATGCCGACCTCGCCGCCGGCGCCCCGCGTCCGGGCCCGACCGGCCCGGCGGGTCACCCAGCGGCCGCTGCCCACCGAACCGCGCAGGAGCAGGCGGATGGCCCGGATGCCGGTGCCGACGGTCCGCCCGAGGAGGGATCGCCCGGAGTGGGAGTGCGGCGGCATGTGCACCATCCTCGCCCATGCGACCCAGGTGTGCCGCACCACTCGCGGCGAAAGGTTCCCCGGGAGTCCCTGTCACCCCCGCGGGGAGCATGGGGAACAATGGTCGGGTGACCAGGCCCGTCTCGACCCGTGCCGCCCGTCTCGACCAGGTCTGCGCCGCCGCCGTCGAGGTGGCCCGCGCTGGCATCACCGAGGTGGACGCCGACGACGTCGGCGACCACCTGCAGGTCGTGGCTGAGGGTGAACGGCTCGTCACCCACTACTTCGAATGCCGCCTCGCCGGCTACTGCGGTTGGCGGTGGGCGGTCACCGTCACCCGCGTGGCGCGCAGCCGTACGGTGACCATCTGCGAGACGGTGCTGCTGCCCGGCCCGGACGCGCTGCTCGCGCCCGGCTGGCTGCCCTGGCAGGAGCGGCTCAAGCCAGGTGACCTCGGTCCGGGTGACCTGCTGCCGACCGCCCCGGAGGATGAGCGGCTGGTCCCCGGCTATCTGCTCTCCGACGACCCGGCGGTCGAGGAGACGGCCTGGGAGTTGGGTCTCGGCCGGGCCCGGGTGCTCTCCCGGGAGGGCCGGACCGACGCGGCGCAGCGCTGGTACGACGGCGACCATGGCCCGTCGGCGGCCATCTCCACCGCCGCTCCGGCGGCCGCCCGCTGCGGCACCTGCGGCTTCTATCTGCCGTTGGCCGGGGCGATGCGGCAGGCATTCGGCGCGTGCGGCAACTTCTACGCCCCCGACGACGGCCGCGTGGTCAGCGCCGACCACGGTTGCGGCGCCCATTCGGAGACGCTGATCGAGGCCGCCGAGACCGCGGTCGAGGATCTCCCGACGGTGTACGACGACAGCGCGGTGGAGGCCATGTCGGTCAGCCGTGCGCCGGGTTCGGTGGAGGCGGGAGAGCCGGCAGAGCCGTACGGGCACTCCTGAGCGCCCGTACCGCTGGCGGCTGGCGCGCTCAGTTCGCTCGGCGGCGGCGTCGGTTGGCGTCGTGACGCAGCATGGCGGCGAGGCCGGGGAAGCCCCACAGGAATCCGGCCAGGCAGGTCCAGAGCCAGTTCTCGTGGTCGTGCTCGGTCAGCCAACCCCGGAAGAACACCAGCAGCACCAGCCCGGCGACCGCCCACGCGATCAGGCCGGCGACGGCGAACGGCACCATCGGCGGGTCCAGCGGCGCGGGGCGCGGTGGCTGGTCGTTCGGCATCGGGCAAGCGTACGCGATCCACTTCCCCTGCCCGGCGGCGATCTGGGACGATGCGCGCGACAATCGGAAGATCACCTGCGAGGACCTGATGGCAGTAGCGCCGCCCGAGAACGGCACACCTCCCGACCCCGCTCACCCGCGTAACGGCTTCGACCGGTTCTTCGAGATCTCCGCCCGCGGCTCGACGTTGAGCCGCGAGGTACGCGGTGGCCTGGCGACCTTCTTCACGATGGCGTACATCGTGGTGCTCAATCCCTTGATCCTGGGTGGTGCCGTCGACGGTGACGGCAAGTCCCTCCCGATTCCGGCGCTGGCCGCCGCTACCGCGCTGGTCGCCGGCCTGATGACGATCCTCATGGGTGTCGTCGGCCGGTTCCCGCTGGCGCTCGCCGCCGGTCTGGGCGTCAACGCCCTGGTGGCGTACGAGATCGCCCCCGAGATGACCTGGGCCGACGCGATGGGCCTGGTGGTGATCGAGGGTGTGATCATCGCCGTGCTGGTGCTGACCGGCCTGCGGACCGCGGTGTTCCGGGCGGTGCCCACGCAGATGAAGACCGCGATCGGCGTCGGCATCGGCCTCTTCCTGACCATCATCGGTCTGGTGGACGCCGGTTTCGTCCGCCGGATTCCGGACGTCGCGAACACCACCGTGCCGGTCGGCCTGGGCATCGGCGGCAAGCTGGTGAGCTGGCCGCTGCTCGTCTTCGTGGTGGGCCTGCTGCTCACGCTGGTGCTGGTGGTGCGCCGGGTCAAGGGCGCGATCCTGATCGGGATCCTGACCTCCACCGTGCTGGCGGTCATCGTGGAGGCGATCGCCAACATCGGCCCGTCGTTCGTCGACGGGAAACCCAACCCGAAGGGCTGGGCGCTGAACGTGCCGGAGCTGCCCAAGACGGTGGTGGACGTGCCGGACCTGTCGCTGCTCGGCAAGTTCAACGTGCTCGACTCGTGGGGTCGGGCCGGCTGGGTGGTCGTGCTGATGTTCGTCTTCACCCTGCTGATCACGGACTTCTTCGACACCATGGGCACGATGGTGGCGGTCGGTCAGGAGGGTGGCCTGCTCGACGAGCGGGGCACCCCGCCGAAGGCCAAGGAGATCCTGCTGGTCGACTCGATCGCGGCGGCGGCCGGTGGTGCGGCCAGCACCTCCAGCAACACGTCGTACATCGAGAGTGCCGCCGGTGTCGGTGAGGGCGCCCGGACCGGCGTGGCCAGCCTGGTCACCGGCGTCCTCTTCCTGCTGGCGATGTTCCTGGCGCCGCTGGTGGTGATCGTGCCGTTCGAGGCGGCGTCGACGGCCCTGGTCGTGGTCGGCTTCCTGATGATGACCGCGGTGCGGACGATCGACTGGTCGGACTACGAGATCGCCATTCCGGCGTTCCTCACCATCGTGCTGATGCCGTTCACCTACTCGATCTCGAACGGCATCGGCGCTGGTCTGATCACCTTCGTGGTGGTCAAGCTGGCCCGGGGTAAGGCCCGGGAGATCCACCCGCTGCTGTACGGGGTGGCAGTGCTCTTCGTGCTGTACTTCCTGCGCGGGCCCATCGAGTCGCTGGTGCTCTAAAGGCGTCGTCCGGGCGGGGAGTCAAGGGTGATTCCCCGCCCAAAACAGCACAAACATCCCCGTGAGCCTGGTCATAACGGATGTCGTTAGCCAGGCTCATTAGTTAAGCTAACTAACGTGACGGAGCGGACGGTGACGGCGGAACGCGTGCCACCGGCGCAGCTGGCTCCCCAGTTGCGAGATGCGATCACCCGACTCAACCGGCGGGTCCGACGGGCCCGGCCGGTCGGCGACCTCACGGTCACCCAGGTTTCCGCGCTCACCAGCCTGCGGCTGGCGGGCGGGATGACGCCCCGGGAACTGGCCGAGATCGAACGGGTGCAGCCACCGACGATGACCAAGATCGTCGCGAAGTTGGAGGACCGTGGCCTCGTGCGGCGGACACCCCACCCGACCGACGGCCGGCAGGTCATCCTCGCGGCGACCGAAGGAGGGCAGGCCGTGCTCGACCAGTTCGAGCGGGCCCGCGACGAATGGCTGGCCCACCGGCTGGCCGCGCTCGACGAGGACGAACGGGAGACCCTGCACAGGGCCGCCGAGATTCTCCAGCAGCTCGCTCGCGCCTGAGCCCGCGCCCGCGCCATCGGGCCGTGCCGTCATCTGTCGATGACGCGTACGTCCTTGAGGAGGCGCACCGAGAGTGCAGGCCAAGCTGAGCACGATGTTCCAGTCCCTACAGGTCCGCAACTACCGCCTTTTCGCATCCGGGCAGCTGATCAAACTGATCGGCGTCTGGATGATGTTCATCGTCCAGGACTGGCTCGTCCTCGAGCTCTCCGACAACTCCGCGACCGCGCTCGGCGTGGTCACCGCCTGCCAGTTCACGCCGGTGCTGCTGCTCACCCTGTTCTCCGGCCGCCTCGCCGACCGGTACGACAAGCGGGTCCTGCTGTTCGCCGCCAACGCCTTCTGGAGCGTGCTGGCGCTCGGCATGTCCCTGCTGGTCCTCACCGACCTGGTCCAGCTCTGGCACGTCTTCGCGTTCGCCGCGCTGCTCGGCGTGGCCAACGCCGTGGAGACCCCGGTCCGCCAGGCGTTCGTCTCCGAACTGGTCGGTACGCCGCTGCTGCCCAACGCGCTGTCGCTGAACGCGGCCGTGTTCAACTCCGCTCGGATCGTCGGCCCGGCCGTCGCCGGTCTGGCCATCGCCGCCTTCGGCGTCGGCCCGGTCTTCCTGTTCACCGCCGTCAGCTCCATCGCGCCGCTGGTCAACGTCGTGCGGATGCGGACCGCCGAACTGCAGCGCGACGCGCTCCCGCCGCGTGACGAGCGGGCGTCCGCGAAGGTCGTCGACGGGCTGCGGTACGTCTGGCGGCGGCCCGACCTGCTGCTGCCGATGGCGGTGATGTCGGTGATCGGCATGTCGCTGTTCAACTTCCAGCTCACCCTGGCCGCGCTGGCCAAGACGGTCTTCAACACCGGTGCCGCCTCCTTCGGCCTGTTCAGCACCGCCCTCGCCGTCGGCGCGCTGGGCGGCGCGCTCAGCGGCACCGGCCGGCGGAGCCGCCCGTCGGTGTGGCTGGTGCTCGGTGCCGCGATCGGCTGCGCCAGCTTCGGCACCCTGGTCGGCTTCGCCTCGACGTACTGGCTGGTCGTGGCGCTGCTGGTGCCCACCGGCTTCTTCATGGTCTTCTTCGCCCAAGCCGCCAACCAGCGTGTGCAGCTCGGGGTGGACGCCGCGTTCCGGGGGCGGGTGATGGCCCTGTGGGTGCTGGTGTTCCTGGGCACCAACCCGGTCGGCGCACCGCTGATCGGCTGGACCGCCGAGCGCTTCGGCGCCGGCGCGAGCATCTGGATGGGCGGGCTGATCTCGCTGGCCACCGCGCTGATCGCGCTCACCTGGCAACTGCGCCGCTCCGGTGCGCGACTGCGCTTCCGCGTGCTGCCCATGCCCCGCTTCTACGTCACCTCCGCCGACTGCTGAGCTGCGGGCCCCGGGCCCCCGCCGAACTGGGCTGGGGCCGAGCGCGCGGCGGGAGTCCTGATCGGCGGATAGCGCGGATGCGGCCAAATCGGTGGCGAGGCGGCACGACGGGGCTTAGCGTCGATATGTGGGAGTCGGACGCGCGCTGATGCTGGCCCTGGCGTTCTTCGCCGTGGCCAGCATCCCGGCGGTATTCGCCCTGCTCTTCTGCTACGACGAGATCGTCGACCGGGTGGTCTGCGGCTGGGCCGAGTGGCGCGAGCGCCGGCGGGAGCGACGCACGATCGCCCGCCTCGACCGGGCCATCGAAGCCGAATCGCTGACCCGTGACATCGACCTCAGCGAGTTCGACCGTGCCGACCGTCGTCCATTGGAACAGCTCGCCGCCGACCTGCGCCGCCTCGGCGGTCAGCGGCTCGGCGGCATCGGCCGGCCGATGGTCTGGCACGGCGCGGTGGTCCAGGCGTACGACGATCGGCTCCGGCTGGCCTGCCGCGCCCTCGGGATCACCGAGCACCTGGCCGAGTTGACCGGCGTCGACCAGGAGATCGAGCGCGTACGCGTGGAGGGTGTGCTGCACGCCGCCGGCCTGGCCCTGCCGGCGGCCCGGGCCGGGCACCGGCAACGGCACCACTGAACGGCGCGACGGTGTGCGGCTCTTCGTCGCGGTCTACCCGCCCGTCGAGGCGATCAGCCACCTCGGCGCGCAGGTCGCGCGGCTGCGGGTCGGCGCGGCGGCAGCCGCCGGTGCCCGGGTACGGCTCGTCGACCCGGGCGACCTGCACCTCACCCTGGCGTTCCTCGATGACGTCGAGGCCGCTCGGCTGGTCGACGTGGAGAGTGCCCTCGGACTCGCCGCCGACCAGTTCCGCGACGGTCGGGACGCCCCGCCCCGGCTGTGTCTGGGTGGTGGTGGCGTGTTCGGCGATGGTCGGCACACGGTGCTCTGGGTGGACGCCCGGTGCGACGTCGAGGCGCTGCACGGCCTGGCCCGACTGGTCCGCGAACGGCTGCGACACGCTGGGATCGCGTACGACGACAAACCCTTCCGACCGCACCTGACCATCGCCCGGCCCGGCGACCGGGTCGAGGCGGCTGCCGTCGACGCCGATCGGACTGCCCTAAACGACTACGCGGGACCCCGGTGGCCGGCGACCGAGCTGTTGCTGGTCCGCAGCCACCAGGGCCCTGGGCCGCGCTACGAGCGGGTCGCCGCCTGGGCGTTGGGGTGATCCACTCCGGGTCGCCGATATCGGGGTATCAGCAGCAGGGGATACCACGACATCGGCGATCGGGAGTGGACCGCCGATCGCCGACGTCGAGCGTCAGGAGGACTCGCGGGCGGCCGGACCGCTGCCAAAGAGCACATCGTCCCAGCTCGGTAGGCGCTTGCGCGGCTTGCCGCCGGCCTCGGCGGTCTCGCCACCGGCCGCCGCGGCGGCGGTTCCGGTGCGGCGGGGCCGCAGCACCGCCAGCGACGGCACGGCCGGAACCTCCTTGGGCGCGTCCGAGTCGTCGTCGAAGGCCGAACCCTGGCCGCCGCCGAGCAGCGCGGCAGCGCCGCCGCCGACCGGTCGCTGCCGGGGCGCGTCCGACCCGGCGAGGGCAGCCGGGGTACGCGGTTCGAGCCCGCGGCCCGACGAAGCACCGAGCGGGCGGTCCAGCGAGGCGAGCAGGGCGTCCCGGCCGGCCCGGATCGGATCGCGGCCCGGGCGCGGGTGCTCGGACGCCGCCGGCAGCCCGTGCCCGCCACGACTCGGCTCACCACGCGACGGACCGGGCAGGCCGTGCCCGCCCCGCTCGGGCGCCGGCTCCTGGCCGAGGATCGGCGTGGGCCGCTCGGCACACAGGTACTGCGCCATGTCGTCGTGCGGGGTGACCGCCTGCCGGGTCTTGTCGAGATCCCAGATGGCCTGGGCAGTGGCCTTGCCCGACGGCCAGGTGGCGATGATCCGCCAAGTGCCGTCGTCGCGCCGGTACGCGTCCCAGGAGATCTTCTCGGTGTCGATGCCGTGCTGGCTCAGGCGACCGTTGACCACCTCGGCGAGCGGGGTGGGCTTCTCCGCGCCCTTGAGGCGGGTGCGGCGGGCATGCTGGGCGAGCATCGCCCGCTCCTGTAGCACCGGCCCGGCGTAGCGCAGGACCCGGTCGACCGGCACCCCGGCGATCCGGGCGACGTCCTCGGCCGACTCACCGGAACGGATGCGGGCCTGGATGTCCCGCGGGGACAGGGAGGGAATCGGGTCGGCGGCCGTTGGCGCCACCGCGAGCGGCGGCGCGCCGGGCTCCGCGTGCAGGGCGCCAGCGATCCGCTCGTCGATGGGGAGGGCGAGCAGCCGCCCGACCTCGTCGGCGAGAACCAGAGCATGGCCGTCCTCGGAGAGGGCGACGAAGCGTACTGGGCGCATAGCGTTGCCTCCGTCCCGCTTCGCTGGCCGCACGCCACGAGTCGGCCACCCCGGCGTCTCGGACCACCGTACGCGCATCTGTCTCAGGGTGGGGGAAGCGACACCCCGCATGTCGTGACTGAGCTGCGGCAATGATCACGGTGGGTGTCCGTCGAGACGTCGACGGACACCCACCGTGACGAAGCTCAGAGGCGCTCGACCACGTAGTCGATGGACGCGGTCAGCGCCTCGACATCGGTCGGCTCGACGGCCGGGAACAGCGCCACCCGCAGCTGGTTGCGGCCGAGCTTGCGGTACGGCTCGGTGTCGACGATGCCGTTGGCGCGCAGCGCCTTCGCGATCGCGGTGGCGTCCACCCCGTCGGCGAAGTCGATGGTGGCGACCACGTTGGACCGCAGCGCCGGGTCGGTGACGAACGGCGTGGCCACCGTGGAGCGCTCCGCCCAGCCGTACACCGCGGCGGCGCTCTCCGCCGTGCGCTTCGCCGCCCAGGCCAGGCCACCCTGCGCGTTCATCCAGTCGGTCTGCTCGGCGGCCAGGAAGATGGTCGCCAGCGCCGGGGTGTTGTACGTCTGCTCGAGCCGCGAGTTGTCGATCGCGGTCGCCAGGTCCAGGAAGGCCGGGATGTAGCGCCCGGAAGCCTTGATCTCGGCGGCCCGGTCCAGCGCGGCCGGCGACATCAGGGCCAGCCAGAGGCCGCCGTCCGAACCGAAGCACTTCTGCGGCGCGAAGTAGTAGACGTCGGTCTCGCCGACGTTGACCTCCAGGCCACCCGCGCCCGAGGTGGCGTCGACCAGAAGCAGCGAACCCTCGTCCGCACCGGCCACCCGGTTGATCGGCACGGCCACGCCGGTCGAGGTCTCGTTGTGCGGCGTCGCGTACACGTCCACGCCGGCCTCGGCGACCAGCGTCGGAGCGCTGCCGGCCGCGGCCTTGTGGACGGTGGGCTCACCCAGGAACGGCGCGTCGGAGACCGACTTGGCGAACTTGGCGCCGAACTCGCCGAAGCTGGCGAACTGCGCCCGGTCGCGGACCAGGCCGAAGGTGGCGACCTCCCAGAACGCGGTGGTGCCGCCGTTGCCGATCACGACCTCGTAGCCCTCGGGCAGGGAGAAGAACTCGGCGATCCCGGAGCGCAGCCGGGCGACCTGGTCGCGGACCGTCTTCTGCCGGTGCGACGTACCCAGGTAGCTGGTCGCCACCTCGGCGAGCGCGGACACGGCCGCCGGACGGACCTTGGACGGGCCGCAGCCGAAACGGCCGTCGGCGGGCTTGATCTCGTCGGGAATCCGGATGATCGGTGCGTCAGCCACGGTTCTGAAGATCCTTCCGCAAGGGCGAGGGCGGGCCCGGCGACACTGCCGGCCCTCATCCTCGCACCCGGGGTTGGCGGCGACGGCCGCCGTCCCGACGGCCGGTCTGAGTCCTTCGCCACACCGCCGCCCCCCGGACGGGTCCGCGACGCGCGAGGGCCCCTGTCCGACGCGGAACGTCGGGCAGGGGCCCTTGGCGATCAGCTCAGACGCCGTGCGGGATGGCGGCCCAGCCCTCGACGTCGGACGGCTTGCGGGTCTCCGGGCCCACGTAGCGGGCCGATGGCCGGACCAGCCGCTGGAGGCGCTTCTGCTCGAGGATGTGTGCGCTCCAGCCGCCCATCCGGGCGCAGGTGAACATCGAGGTGAACATGTGCGCCGGCACCTCGGCGAAGTCCAGCACGACGGCCGACCAGAACTCGACGTTGGTGGCGAGCACCCGGTCGGGGCGGCGGGCCTGCAACTCGGCGAGGGCGGCCTTCTCCAGCGCCTCGGCGATCTCGAAGCGCGGCGCGCCCAGCTCCTTGGCGGTGCGTCGGAGCACGCGGGCACGCGGGTCCTCGGCACGGTAGACCCGGTGGCCGAAGCCCATCAGCCGCTCGCCGCGGTCGAGGACACCCTTGACGTACCCCTCGGCGTCGCCGCTGCGCTCCACCGCCTCCAGCATGCTGAGCACGCGCGACGGCGCGCCACCGTGCAGCGGGCCCGAGAGGGCGCCGATGCCCGACGAGATGCAGGCCGCCGCGTCGGCGCCGGTGGAGGCGACGATGCGCGCGGTGAAGGTGGAGGCGTTCAGGCCGTGCTCGGCGGCCGAGATGAAGTACGCGTCGACGGCCTTGACGTGCCGCGGGTCCGGCTCACCCCGCCAGCGCTTCATGAACCGCTCGACGATGGTCTGCGCCTTGTCGATCTCCTTCTGCGGCACCGCCGGCAGACCGAGACCGCGAGCGGACTGGGCGACGAAGGAGAGCGCGGTCACCGACACCCGGGCCAGGTCCTCGCGGGCCTGCTCGTCGGAGATGTCCAGCAGTTGGTTGAGCCCCCAGTACGGGGCCAGCATGGCGACCGCCGACTGGACGTCGACCCGGATGTCGCCGGAGTGCACCGGCACCGGGAACGGCTCCGCCGGCGGCAGGCCCGGCCCGAACCGACCGTCGACCAGCAGCGCCCAGACATTGCCGAACGAGACCTGGCCGATCAGATCTTCGATGTCGACCCCGCGATAGCGCAGCGCGCCACCCTCGCGGTCTGGTTCGGCGATCTCGGTCTCGAAGGCGACGACGCCCTCCAGACCGGGTTTGAAGTCGGCCATGTCGCTCTCCTGGATCTGGTCGGTGCGCCCGATCAGCTGATCCGGCCCGGTCGGCCGAGCGCCTTAGGCGACCCTCAGGGATGTGTTCGGAACATCTTGCCTGCTGTGTAACCGGATACGCGACCCAGTGCGACTGTGCTGCACGCGACATCTCAGGACGCGCATTCTCCGCGTCGGTCGGTGAGACTGGGCGAAGCGGGCTGGCCAGCGCGGGAGGGCGCCGGTCGGAACGCCGAGAAGGAGTGGGGACGTGACGGGCGACACACCCGCCCCGGCCGCGATGCGTAACGAGTACGCCGCAGACCAGGGCCTGACCGAAGCTGACCTGGCCGCCGACTGGCACACCCAGTTCGACAGGTGGTTCGCCGACGCGGTGGCCCACGGGCTACCCGAACCCAACGCCATGGTGGTGGGCACGGCCGACGCCGCCGGCCGGCCGAGTGGGCGGACGGTGCTGCTCAAGGGGTACGACCAGGAGGGCTTCGTCTTCTTCACCAACCACCTGTCCCGCAAGGGCGTCGAGGCGTCCGCCAATCCGTACGCCAGCCTGGTCTTTCCGTGGTTTCCCATGCAGCGGCAGGTGGTGGTCGCCGGGTCGATCGCCCCGGTCGAGCGGGCGGTGACCGAGTCGTACTTCGCCAGCCGGCCACGCGACTCGCAGCTGGGCGCGTGGGCCAGCCCGCAGTCGTCGATGGTGCCGGACCGGGCCACGCTCCAGGAGAGCTACCGGGAGGTGGCCGAGCGGTACGCCGACGCCGATGTCATCCCGCCTCCGCCGCACTGGGGTGGGCTGCGCGTGCGGCCGGACTCGGTGGAGTTCTGGCAGGGCCGGGCCGGTCGGCTGCACGACCGCCTGCGCTTTCGTCGCGCCGACGCCGGCGACTGGATCGTCGAGCGGCTCGCGCCGTGACCGGTGTGCAGGAGGCCCGGCCGCGCGGAGTGCGCCGCTGGGCGATCGACGTCCGCCCGCTGCGCGTCCCGGAGTACCGGCGGTTGTGGCTCGGCAACACCGTGGCGATGTTCGGCTTCCAGTTCACCGCCGTCGCGGTGCCGGTGGAGATGTACGCCCTCACCCGGGACTCGTTCTGGGTCGGCCTGCTGGGCGTGGCTGCCTTCGTACCCCTGCTGATCTTCGGGCTCTGGGGTGGCGCGGTCGCCGACGCCCGCGACCGCCGTGCCGTGCTGCTGGGCGGCTCAGTGTTGCTCTGGGCATCCACCCTCGGGCTGCTCGTCCAGGCGCTGTTGGACGTGGGCAGCCCGGTGCTGCTGCTGGCGTTGATGGCGGTGCAGTCGGTGGCCTTCGCGATCAGCTCGCCGGCCCGCAGCGCCATGCTGCCCCGGCTGGTTCCGGACGACCTCGTCCCGGCCGCCAGCACCCTGAACTACACGACCTTCACCGCCGCGTCGGTCGCCGGCCCGCTCGCCGCCGGCCTGATCCTCGCCGCCTCCTCGGACATCCACGTGGTGCTGCCGATCGCGTACGGGCTGGACGCGGTGCTGTTCACGGCGATGCTCTGGGCGGCGCTGCGCCTGCCGGCGCTGCCGCCCGAACCGAGCGCCGACGGTCAGGCCCACCGTGCCGGCCTGGCCAGCGTGATCGACGGCTTCCGGTACCTGGCCACCACGCCCGTGCTGTTGCTCTCGTTCGGCGTGGACCTGATCGCGATGATCCTGGCCATGCCGAGGGCACTGTTCCCGGAGATCGCGAACGAACGGTTCGGCGGGGGCGGCACGGTCGGCCTGCTCTACAGCGCCATCGCGATCGGCTCCATGATCGGCGGGCTGACCTCCGGCTGGATCGGTCGGCTGCGGCGGCAGGGGGTCGGCCTGGTCGCCGCGGTGGTCGGCTGGGGCGTCGCGATCGCCGCGGCCGGGTTGGCTCAGCAGCTCTGGCTGATGGTCCTACTGCTCGCCGTGGCCGGTGCCGCCGACCTGGTCAGCGCCGTGCTGCGCCAGTCCATGCTGCTGGTGTACGCGCCGGACCGGATGCGCGGCCGGCTCCAGGGCGTCAACACGGTCGTGGTCGCCGGCGGTCCGCGCCTCGGTGACCTGCGGGCCGGCACCATGGCCGCCGGGTTCGGCGGCGGGGTGGCCTGGGTCGCCGGCGGACTCGCCTCGGCGGTGCTCGTCGTGGTGCTCGCGGTCGCCTTCCCGGCGCTGCTGCGCTACCGCGCCACGACGGGGTCGAGCGGCGACCGGTCGTGACCGGTTAGGGTCGCCGGCATGGAAAGCCCTGAGCAGCGCCCCTTCTCCGGCGCACAGTGGACGATCGCCGCCGCAGGCCACGAGGCCGTCATCGTGGAGGTGGGCGGCGGGCTGCGGACGTACCGGCACGACGGCGTCGACCTGCTCGACGGGTACGGCGTCGACGAGGTCTGCCCCGGCGGCGCCGGCCAGGTGCTCGCCCCCTGGCCGAACCGCATCCGCGACGGGCGCTACGCGTACGGCGACCGGACGCACCAGCTCGCGCTGACCGAGCCGGAGCGGCACGTCGCCATCCACGGGCTGGTCAACTGGGCGCCGTGGCGGCTGTTGGAGCAGTCCACGGACGTGGTCACCCTCGGCTACGACCTGCCGCCGCAGCCCGGCTACGAGTGGCCGCTGCGGCTGGTCAGCCGGTGGAGCGTGAGCGCGGACGGCCTGCGCGCCGAGCACGAGGTGACCAACATCGGTGCCGAGGTGGCACCGTTCGGCTTCTCCGTGCACCCGTACCTGCAACTGCCGGGCGTCGCCGTGGACGACCTGGTCATGCGGCTGCCGGCGCGTACCCGGATCATCGTGGACGGCCGGCTGCTCCCGGTCGGTGCGACGCCGGTGGCGGGCACCGAATACGACTGGACCAACTCGCGGCGGATCGGCGACGCCGAGTTGGATCTGTGCTTCGGCGAGGTCATCCGCGACGCCGACGGCGGCTCCTCGGTGAGCCTGGCCGCGCCGGACTCCTCGTCGGGGGTGCGCATCTGGGCGGACGCGGAGTTCGGCTGGTGGCAGGTCTTCACCGGCGACGCGCTGACCGGGGAGCGGCACCGCCGGTCGGTGGCGATCGAGCCGATGACGTGCCCGCCGGACGCGTTCCGCTCGGGCCGGGACGTGCTCGCGCTCAAGCCCGGCACGACCTGGCGGGGTGCCTGGGGCATCCGTCCCGGGGCCTGATGGAGTTCGCCGAGGTCGTCCGCCGTCGGCGGATGGTCCGCAACTACGACCCGGACCGTCCCGTCCCGCCCGACGTGGTGGACCGGCTGCTCGACCACGCCGTACGCGCCCCGTCGGCCGGCTTCGCCCAGGGCTGGGCTTTCCTGGTGCTGGAGGAGGCGGCCGACCGGCAGCGGTTCTGGGCGGCCACCACCCCGGACGGCGGTGGACGGGAGCGCTGGTTGGCGGGGATGCGCCGCGCGCCGCTCATCGTGGTGCCGCACGCCAACGAGTCGGCCTACCTGACGCGGTACGCCGAGCCCGACAAGGGCTGGACGGACCGGTCGACGGACCGCTGGCCGGTACCCTACTGGTACGTGGACACCGGCTTCGCCGCGTTGCTGATGCTGCTCACCGCCGTGGACGAGGGGCTGGGGGCATGCTTCTTCGGCATCCCGCCCCAGCGGCTGTCCGCGTACCGCGAGAGCTTCGGCGTGCCGGAGGAGTACCAGCCCATCGGGGCCGTCACAATCGGTTACCGAGTACCCGACCATCGGTCACCGTCGTTGCGTCGCGGTCGTCGCGGAGTCGACGAGGTGGTACGGCGCGGCCGGTGGAGTTGAGCGCGGTGTCCCGTTCGTCGGGTTGAGGATCGGACGAGCGATAGCGAAACTGGCGTCAGGGAGCAGAACGTCGCGTGCGCGGGGCCGCTAGGCTGACACGGTCATCGGTGCCGCGCCGCGCGGTGCCCGCCGCGGCCCGGCTCGGCGCCGTCGGTCGGCCCGGTCACGGGGAGGGGAGCGTGCCGTCGTGATCTTCAGAGCGGTCCGGGACGGGCGTCCCTACCCGGAGCACAACCTGACGCTCAAGCAGTGGGCGGAGATTCCGCCCCGTCCGCTGCGCCTGGATCAGTTGATCACCACCAAGCGCGAGTTGGCGCTCGACAAGCTCCTCGCCGAGGACTCGACGTTCTACGGCGACCTCTTCCCGCACGTCGTGCAGTGGAACGGTGGGCTCTACCTGGAGGACGGACTGCACCGCGCGCTGCGCGCCGCCCTGCAACAGCGCAACCAGATCCACGCCCGCGTGCTGGTGCTCTCCGAACCGATCGAGTGAGCGGCGGGCCAGCGGCGGGCCAGCGGCGGGCGAGCGGTGTGTCCTGAGGCTTCATTAAGGTGACGGCATGACTGCCCTCGATCTGCTCGACCTGGACCCGTCGCTCACCGAGGAGGAGCGGCAGATCCGCGACGTCGTCCGCCGGCTCGTCGACGACCGGGTCCGCCCGTACGTCGCCGACTGGTACGAGGAGGGCCGCGTGCCGGCCCGCGAACTGGCCCGGGAGTTCGGCAAGCTCGGGCTGCTCGGCATGCACCTCGACGGGTACGGCTGCGCGGGCGCGTCCGCCGTCGCGTACGGGCTGGCCTGCCAGGAGTTGGAGGCCGCCGACTCCGGCGTCCGCTCGCTGGTCTCGGTGCAGGGCTCGCTGGCGATGTACGCCATCTGGCGCTACGGCAGCGAGGAGCAGAAGCGGCGCTGGCTGCCCTCGATGGCCACCGGCGAGTCGATCGGCTGCTTCGGCCTGACCGAGCCCGACCACGGCTCCGACCCGGCGTCCATGGCCACCCGCGCCCGCCGCGACGGCGACGACTGGGTGCTCACCGGCGGCAAGATGTGGATCACCAACGCGCCGATCGCGGACGTCGCGGTGATCTGGGCGCGCACCGACGACGGGGTACGCGGTTTCGCCGTACCCATGGACACGCCCGGTGTCACGGCCCGCGAGATCCGCCGCAAGATGTCGCTGCGCGCGTCGCTGACCGGCGAGATCGTGCTCGACGACGTCCGGCTCCCGGCCGACGCCCAACTGCCCGAGGCCATCGGGCTCAAGGCCCCGCTGAGCTGCCTGACCGAGGCCCGCCACGGCATCGTCTGGGGCGCCGTCGGCGCGGCGCGGGACTGCCTGGAAACCACCCTGGCGTACGCCACCACCCGCACCCAGTTCGGTCGACCGCTCGCCGGGTTCCAACTCACCCAGGCCAAGCTCGCCGACATGGCCGTCGAACTGGTGAAGGCGCAACTGCTCGCACTGCACCTCGGCCGGCTCGCCGACGCCGGCCGGCTGCGCCCCGACCAGGTGAGCGTGGGCAAGCTGAACAATGTGCGGGAGGCCCTGGCCATCGCCCGGCAGTGCCGCACCATCCTCGGCGCCAACGGCGTCTCCGGCGAGTACCCGGTGCTGCGGCACGCGAACAACCTGGAGAGCGTGCTGACGTACGAGGGCACCTCGGAGATCCACCAGCTCATCGTCGGCCAGCGGCTCACCGGCCTCTCCGCCTTCGCCTGACCTGCCCGTTTACGCATTCCGGCCGCTCGCCGCGCGGCTGTCGTACGGGGGCCGTACCGTCATTGATAGACGACGTGTCTGACGAGGACGGTGAGTGTGATGGCCCGCGACGCTGGCATCAACGAGCCCACGAGGGAGTTCCCCGGTTACCCGACCGGTGACGACCTCAAGGAGCGCTCGGCCGCGACACCCGACCCGACTCCGGACGGGCCGGGCGGCACCGACGGCCCCCCGATCGGCGGGAGTGGGGGTGGAGGTGCGGCCCGCGGGCTGCTCCTGCTGCTCGGCGCCGCCGCGCTGGCCGTGGTGGTGCTCCTGGGCGTGCAGGTGACCGGCTTCCTGCCGGACTTCCGCAACCCGTTCGCCAAGGAGCAGACCGACCGCAGCCAGCCGCCGCTGCTCAAGTCGATCCAGGACCTCAGCCGATACGTGGCCGCCGAAGGCAACTTCCAGGTCGTGGTCGACACCCAGAACGACCGGCGCAATGTCCCGGACTTCCTGCTCAACGAGCGCACGCTGTTCGTCGGGGCGGGCAGCGTCGAGGCGTACGTCGACTTCACCAAGATCGGTGAGGGCGCCATCGTGCCGTCCGCCGACGGTAAGTCCGTCGAGATCAAGCTGCCCGCCCCGCAGCTCGGCGAGACCAACCTCGACATGGAGAAGAGCTACGTCTTCGCCGAGCAGCGCGGCCTGCTCAACCGGCTCGGTGACCTGGTCGGCAACGACCCCAACCGGCAGCAGCAGGTCTACCAGCTGGCCGAGGAGCGGATCACCGCCGCCGCCCGGGACAGCGGTCTCTCCGCCCGCGCCGAGGAGAACACCCGCAAGATGCTGGAGGGGCTGCTGCGCTCACTGGGCTATCAGCAGGTCACGGTCACGTACACGGCCCCCTGAGCCCGACACCAGGGCGCCCCGTGGCGCTCTGACATAGTCGACAGCGCCCGCCCCGACCATCATCGGAGCGGGCGCTGTTGTGTGTGCCGCGCTCCGCGGGTTGCCGCACCTGGCGGGCAGCCGCACCTGGCGGGTTGCCGCACCGTCGAGCGGGTTGATCCACTCCACATCGCCGATGTCGGGGTATCACCGCGTCCTGAAAGCGCCGCATCGCCGATGTGGAGTCGATCATCGGCAGGGTTGGGCTGCGCCGGGCGAGGTGCCCGCCAAGATCTGGACAACTTCAGGGATACTGCTGCCTCCGGCGTCCGTGAGGCATCAGTATCCCTGAAGTTGCGGCCTGCTCGACCCGCGGCGGCCTGCTCGACCCGCGGCGGCCTGCTCGACCCGCGGCGGCCTGCTCGACCCGCGGCGGCCTGCTCGACCCGCTGCGGCCTGCTCGACCCGCGGCGGCCTGCTCGACCCGCTGCGGCCCGCTCGACCCGCGGCGGCCCGCTCGACCCGACGCGGCCGGCGGGCGCAGGGGTGGGCTGTCAGTGGCCGGTGGAGGCCAGGTAGCGGTCCTCGTTGGGCATGAGGATCCAGAGGATCAGGTAGACGATCACCTGGGTGCCGGGCAGCAGCAGTGACAGCAGGAACAGCAGCCGAACCATCCCGGCGGACATGCCGAACCGCTGTCCGAGGCCGGCGCAGACACCGGCGAGCATGCGCCCTTGGCGGGGTCGAACCAGTTTGCGACTCATCGTCGTTCTCCCACTCTGCGGCCGTGCGCCGCGTCTGCAATCCACGGTAGAAAGGGGTGGCGATCCCGCCCTCGGTCCCGAGGAGGATCGTCGACCCGTGGACCCGTAGGTACTTACCCGTGCGGCCCCGTCCGAACGCCTCCGCGCCCCGCGCCCCGCGCCCCGCGCCCCGCGCCCCGCGCCCCGCGCCCCGCGCCAACATCGTGCTCGATCCTGGATGTTTCCTGGATGTAGTCGCTTCCGGCCGCTCCCGAGGCCACTACAACCAGGTCACAACCAGGTTCGAGCGCCATCACGCGGCTGCGGCGTCATGCGGGCTGCGCGGGTCATGCGGACTGCGTGGGGTGGCGGAGAGATGGCTGGCAGTCGGCGGTCGGATGGCCGCGCTGCCATGATCGGGTGGCTGCGCTGCGGTGCTCGGGAGAGGTGAGCTGGGCAGGTAGGCTGACAGGTCGGGTGCCCTACAGGGTGACCGGCGGCCGACCGACCGGGCGGCCACGAGCGGGGCTGCCGACCGGCGGCCACGACCGGGCGGATCCCGTACGACGGGAGGACGTCGAGGAAGCGCAGCCATGATCAGTGTTTTCGACCTCTTCAGCGTCGGTATCGGGCCGTCCAGCTCGCATACGGTGGGGCCGATGCGGGCGGCGCGTACGTTCGTCGCCGGGCTCAAGGCCGACGGCCTGCTCACCGACACCGCGCGGGTGCAGGCGGAGTTGTTCGGGTCGCTGGGCGCGACCGGGCACGGGCACGGCAGCGGGCCGGCGGTGCTGCTGGGGCTGGCCGGCGAGGTGCCGGAGACGGTCGACACGGACACCGTCGGGCCTCGTGTCGAGCGTATCCGTGCCGAGCGGCGGATCAGTCTCCTCGACGCGCACGAGATCGACTTCGACCCGGATCGGGATCTGACGCTGCACCGACGCCGGTCGCTGCCGTACCACCCGAACGGGATGACCTTCGTGGCCTTCGACGCGGCCGGGGAGCAGGTCCGGGCCCGGAGCTACTACTCCGTCGGCGGCGGGTTCGTGGTGGACGAGGCGGCGGCGGGCGCGGACCGGATCAAGCCGGACAGCACGCGGGTGCGGTACCCGTTCCTGACCGGGGCGCAGCTCCTCGACGTCACGACCCGCACCGGGCTGTCGATCAGCGAGGTGATGCTGGCCAACGAGCGCTCGTGGCGCAGTGAGGCGGAGATCCGGGCCGGCCTGCTGGAGATCTGGCGGGTGATGCGGGAGTGCGTGCAGCGTGGCTGCGAGCGGGACGGCGTACTCCCTGGGGGTTTGAAGGTTCGGCGGCGCGCGGCGGAGCTGCGGCGCGGCCTGGAGGCGGACGCCGGGACCGCCGACCCGCTGCACGCGATGGACTGGGTGACGTTGTTCGCCCTGGCGGTGAACGAGGAGAACGCGGCCGGGGGTCGGGTGGTGACCGCGCCGACGAACGGCGCGGCGGGCATCATCCCGGCGGTGCTGCACTACTACAGCCGGTTCGTCGAGGACGCCGACGACGACGGGGTGGTGCGGTTCCTGTTGGCGGCCGGTGCGATCGGGGTGCTGTTCAAGGAGAACGCGTCGATCTCCGGGGCGGAGGTCGGCTGCCAGGGTGAGGTCGGCTCGGCGTGCTCGATGGCGGCGGCGGGGTTGGCCGAGGCGCTCGGCGGCACCCCGGAGCAGGTGGAGAACGCGGCCGAGATCGGGATGGAGCACAACCTCGGGTTGACCTGTGACCCGGTGGGTGGCCTGGTGCAGATCCCCTGCATCGAGCGGAACGCGGTGGCTAGCATCAAGGCGATCACGGCCGCCCGGCTGGCGCTGCGCGGCGACGGTGTGCACGCGGTGTCGCTGGACAAGGTCATCAAGACCATGCGGGAGACGGGCGCCGACATGAAGGTCAAGTACAAGGAGACGGCGCGTGGCGGTCTGGCCGTCAACGTGATCGAGTGCTGAAGCCGGTCGATTCGGGGCATTCGTTCACCGACTGCTAGCCTGGCGTCCGTTTGCGGGAGGCGGGAGGCGGCGGTGACCTCTGGCGTCGCGGCCCTGTGGTCGCACCGCAACTCGCTGCGCATCCTGGTCCGGCGGGACCTGGCGGTCAAGTACCAGCAGTCGGTGCTGGGCTACTTCTGGTCGTTGATCGAACCGCTCGGCATGGGCGCGATCTACTGGTTCGTCTTCGGGGTGCTCTACTCCCGCGACACCGGCCGGCACCTCGGCGAGGCGGCCGGGTCGTACCCGCTGTTCCTGATCACCGGCATCTTCGCCTGGATGTGGACCAGCTCGGCGCTGAGCGAGGCGACCAACGCGTTGACCGGCCAGTCCCGGCTGATCACCACGATGAACGTGCCGCGGCAGGTCTTCCCGATCGGACGGGTCAGCGGGCGGTTCGCCGAGTACGCGGCCGGCCTGCCGATCCTCGTCGCCATCGCGGTGATCTACGCGGCGCACGGACGGATCCACCCCGGCTGGTCGCTGCTCGCCCTGCCGCTGGCGGTGGCCGTGCAGGCCGTCCTGTTGATCGGGCTGGCCCTGCTGTTGTCGGCGTGGAACGTCCTGATGCGCGACGTGGAACGGCTGATGCGGCTGGTCATCCGGGTGCTCTTCTACGCCACGCCGATCATCTATCCGCTCAGCCTGGTCCGGGAGTCCGGCCTGCCGCGCTGGTTGAAGGTGGTGTACGAGCTGAACCCGCTGGTGGGGATCTTCCAGCTACACCACGCGATCTGGTATCCGGACGAGTTCCCGGACGCCCGGCTGCTCGCCACGACGATCGTCGGCAGCCTGCTGGTGCTGGCCGCCGGCTGGTGGTCGTTCCGCCGGTTGGAGCCCGCCGTGCTCAAGGAGCTCTGACGTGGCCGCGCCGATCATCGAGGCGGACGGGCTGGGCATCCGGTTCGTCCGCAACCGTCGCCGCCAACTGCGGCTGCGCGAGCTGTTCATCCACCAGGGTGGGCGGGGCGCGCTGCCCGGCCAGTTCTGGCCGCTGCGCGACGTGTCGTTCACCGTCGAGCCGGGCGAGACCGTCGGGGTGATCGGCCGCAACGGCACCGGTAAGAGCACGCTGCTGCGGCTGATCGCCGGGGTGCTCATCCCGGACGAGGGTGACATCCGGGTGCGCGGCGCGGTGGCGCCGCTGCTGGAGCTGTCCGCCGGGTTCTCCAACGACCTGACCGGCCGGGAGAACCTGCACCTGGTCGGCGGGCTGCACGGGCTGTCGACGAGCTACCTGAAGCGGCACTTCGACGAGATCGTCGAGTTCGCCGGTGAGCAGGTGGAGCGGGCCATCGACACGTCGGTGCGGCACTACTCGTCGGGCATGAAGGTGCGGCTGGGCTTCGCGATCATCTCGCACCTGCCGCACCCGATCCTGCTGATGGACGAGGTGACCGCGGTCGGGGACGCGGAGTTCCGCAAGAAGTGTTACGCGACGATTGACCGTCTGCTCGGGGAGGGGCGCACGCTCGTGTTGGTGTCACACAACGAAAAGGACCTGACCCGGTTCTGCCGTCGGGGGTTGTACCTCGACGCGGGCCGGTTGACGCTCGACGGCACCATCGCCGAGGCGCTCGACGCGTACCACGCCGCGGTCCCGCGGTGACGCTCGCGATCGTGCTCGCCGCCGGGACGCCCGCGGCGGGCCTCCCCACCGCGACCGGCGAGCCGCTGGCCGACCGGCTCGCCGGCCAGCTGCGCCGGGCCGGGGCGGCCGAGGTGCGCTTCGCCGCCAACCTGGACGAGCTGGCCGCGCTGGCCGACGCCGCCGAGGGTCCGCTGCTGATCACCGGCACCGACCTGGTGGCGCACACCGCCGTCCTGCGGCACCTCGCCAGCAGCCCGGTGGGGCCGACCGTGGCGTTGGTGCTGGCTGATCCACCGGTGCCAGGACGGACGGCCGTGCGCGAGGAGCGCGGCCAGGTGGTCGACGCCGGTCCGCTGGACGCCCTCGCCGGCGACGCCACAGGCGTGTTCGGCGGCGCGCTCCGGGTCGGCGTGGACGACCTGCCGAGCCTCGCCGCCGCCGCCCGGGCCACCGCCGTCGGCGCGCGGCCCGTCACCGCCCAGGTCGGCCCGGCCGGTGACGTGTCGCCGCTGCCGGCGGCCGGGGGCGCCGGCCACGACGAACCCGGGTCCGCCGTGGACCGGCTCGTCGCGGGCCTCGCGGCGCTCGGCACCCTGATCTTCGCCCAGCGGGTACGTCTGCTCGTGGCGCACCGGGTCGAGGACGCTGCCGGCCTGGTCGCCGCCGAGGCGGCGGTGACCGCCGTCGACGAGGACCGGGCCGAGCTGCGGCTGTCGGTGAAGGAGCGGGACGACTTCTTCTCCACGTACTTCGTCAGCACCTGGTCGCCGTACGTCGTGCGGTTGGCGGCCCGGCTGCGACTCACTCCGACCGGGGTCACGGTGATCTCGGTGCTGTTCGCGCTGGCCGCCGCCGTGCTGTTCGGGGTCGGCGGTCGGCCCGCGCTGGTCGGCGGCGCGGTGCTGCTCTACCTCGGCTTCGTGCTGGACTGCGTGGACGGTCAGTTGGCCCGCTACACGCGGCACTTCAGCGCGTGGGGCGGCTGGCTGGACACGATGGCGGACCGGGCCAAGGAGTACCTGGTCTACGCCGGGCTGGGCTTCGGGGTGAGCCACGCCGGACTGGGCAACGGCTGGGCCCTCGCCATCGCCGCGATGACGTTGCAGACCGTCCGGCACATGACCGACACCTGGTACGGGGTGCTGCACGACGAGGCGGCCCGCCGACCGCGTACGGCGACGGGTGCCAGCGGCGGGATCGGTGATCGACTCAACGCCGCGTCGACGCGGGTGCAGGCGGACACCGGCTCGCTGTCGTACTGGCTGAAGCGGACCGTCGTCTTTCCGATCGGGGAGCGGTGGGCGCTCATCGCGCTGACCGTGGCGCTGTTCAACCCGCTGGTCAGCCTCGTGGCGGTGCTCGTGTGGGGTGGGCTGGCGTTCGCGTACACCGGGGCCCTGCGGACGCTGCGGGCCCGTTGGATGTGGGTGCCGGTGCTGGACACGGTCGACGCCACGTTGCACCGCGACGACGGTCCACTGGCCCGTCGACTGCCCGTGGTCCGCCCGATGGGCCCGCTCACCCTGGCGGTGATCGCCGCGCTCGGCCCGGCGGCGCTGCTGGTCGCCGCCGGAGTGGGCGATGCGCCGGCCGGACTGCGCTGGGCGGTGCCGGTGGCGTTGCTGGTGCTGCTGGCCGGGGGCCTCGGCGCGGGGGCGGCGCACAACGGCCCGCTGGACTGGCTGGTGCCCGCCGCGCTGCGGGCCGCCGAGTACCTGTTCGCGATCGCGGTCGGGGTTGTCGGCGGGGCGCCGGGGTGGCTGATCTTCGGGTACGTCTTCGTGCTCACCGTGCACCACTACGACCTGACCGCCCGGCTGGAGAAGCGGCAGGTGGCGCCTCCGCTGCACGCCGCCACGCTGGGCTGGGAGGGGCGTTCGGTGCTGCTGGCGCTCGCGGCGATTACCGGCATCGTGAGTATCGGCATGGCTACACTCGGTGCGTACCTTCTCGTGGTTTTCGTGGTGAGCGTCGTCCTGGCCTGGTTCGTCCGGCCGGCCCGTAGCGCGCGGGCGTCGGCCGCGCCGGTGGGCGCGGGAGGTGTCGCGCCGCGCTGACGAAGGGGACGGCCGGATGACGCTGATCAGCTTCGTGGTGCCGGCCTTCCGGGTGCAGGGTTATCTGCGCGAGTGCCTGGACTCGATCCTCGGCCAGCCGGAGACGGACCTCGAGGTGATCGCCGTCGACGACTGCTCGCCCGACGCCAGCGGCGAGATCATCGACGAGTACGCGGCCCGCGACCAGCGGGTCCGGGCCGTCCGGCTGTCGGAGAACGTCGGCCTGGGTCCAGCCCGCAACATCGGGCTGGACCGGGCCGTCGGCGAGTACGTGTGGTTTCTCGACGGGGACGACTGGCTGGCGCCGGACTGCCTGTCCGAGGTGGCCGAGCGCCTGCGGGTGACCCGGCCGGACGTGCTGTTGGTGGACCACGTCCGGACACACTGGAACAACACCGCCACCCGCAGCGCGATGGCCGAGGTGTTCCCGGAGTCGCCCGGCCCGGAGACCTTCGGCCTGCGGGAGCGACCGGAGACCATGCGGCTGCTGCACACCGCCTGGAACCGGCTGGTCCGCCGCGAGTTCCTGGTCGACCTGGGTCTGCGCTTCGCGGCCGGCTGGTACGAGGACGTCCCGTTCAGCTATCCGGTGCTGATGGCGGCGCGCCGGATCGGCGTACTCGATCGGGTGTGCGTGAACTACCGGCAGCGCCGCGCCGGCGCGATCACGAAGACCCGGGGGGACCGGCACTTCGAGGTGTTCTCCCAGTGGCACCGGGTATTCCACCTGATGGATGCCTGGTCGCCGGCCGTGGAACCGCTCCGCCCGGCGGTCTTCGAGCGGATGATCTGGCACTACCTGACCGTGCTCGGCAACGGCCAGCGGATCGCCCCCGAGCTGCGGCCGGCGTTCTTCGCACAGATCACCGCCGACTACGCACGGTGGCTGCCGGTCGGCGGGTACCCCGTACCGGAGGGTGTCGAGGGGGTGAAGCACCGGCTGGTCGCGGACGGCCGGTGGCGGACGTTCAGCGCCCTGCGGGCGGCCAGCCGGGCCCGCGACGCGGCCCGCCGGCAGGCGCGTACCGCCCGGCGTCGGGTAGGGCCGGTGGCCCGGCGCGGTGCCCGACTGACCCGTGACGGTCTGCTGCGTGAGTACTACCGGGCGGAGCTGCGCCGGCCGGTGGACCCGACGCTCGCGGTGTACGCCGCCTACTGGTTCCGGGGATACTCCTGCAACCCGGCGGCGATCTACGAGGCCGCCCGCCGGCTGGCCCCCGAGGTGCGCGGGGTGTGGATCGTGCGCCGTGACCGGGTGGACGCCGTGCCGGACGGGGTGGAATACGTGGTCGCTGGCACCCCGGCCTACTACCGGGTGCTGGCCCGCGCCCGGTGGCTGGTCAACAACGTGAACTACCCGGACTTCGTCCGCAAGCGGCCGGAGCAGGTGCACGTGCAGACCCACCACGGCACCCCGGTGAAGGTGATGGGGCTGGACCAGCAGCGCTACCCGATCGGCGCGGGACAGATGGACTTCGCGGGCCTGCTGCGCCGGGTGGACCGCTGGGACTACAGCGTCAGCGCCAACAGCTTCTCCACCCAGATGTGGGACCGCGCCTACCCGGCCACGTACGCCACGCTGGAGGTGGGTTACCCGCGCAACGACCGGCTGGTCACCGCCGGTCCCGACGAGGTACGCCGACTGCGTGCCGAGTTCGGCCTCCCCCCGGACGAACAGGTGGTGCTGTACGCCCCGACGCACCGCGAGCACCTGCCCGGTTACCGGCCGCCGTTCGACCCGGACCGGTTCGTCGACGCGCTGGGCGACTCGGGACGACTACTGATGCGCAGTCACTACTTCCACGACCGGGAGCGCCGGCCGGGCCGCCCGTCGGAGTTCCAGCGGGTACGCGACGTCAGCGGCTACCAGCGGGTGGAAGACCTCTACCTGGTGGCCGACGTGCTGGTCACCGACTACTCCTCGGCGATGTTCGACTTCGCGGTGCTGGACCGGCCGATCGTGCTCTACACACCCGACTGGGAGGCGTACCGTCTGGCCCGGGGTGTCTACTTCGACGTCACGGCGGAGCCGCCGGGCGTGGTGGCCGCCACGTTCGCCGATCTGCTCGATCTGTTCCGCACGGACGCGGTGCGCTCCGACGCGGCGCACAAGGCCCGCGAGCGCTTCCGGAGCCGGTTCTGTGGGTTGGACGACGGGCACGCGGCCGAGCGGGTGGTGCGCCGGGTGTTCCTCGGCGAGCGCTCCGACCAGTCGTCAAGCTGCTGACGGCGCGGTCTCTCCGGCACCGCGTAATGGCGGCGACATGGGCCGAACATGAGACGTTTACCCGATGTGCGAAACCAATGATCCTGGTCACAGTCATCAGGGGTTCGGCCGAGAGATGTGGGGGAGATGACGGTGAGCACCGTCGCACTCAAAGATGTGACCAAGGTTTTCAAGGACGGCACCTTGGCCGTCGACAGCATAAATTTGGATGTGAACGACGGCGAGTTCATGGTGCTGCTGGGGCCGTCGGGCTGTGGCAAGTCCACAGTGCTGCGCATGATCGCCGGTCTGGAGGACCCGACGCAGGGCGCGGTGCTGCTGGACGGGGAGCTGGCGAACGATCTTCCGCCACGCGACCGCAAGATCGCCATGGTCTTCCAGGATTTCGCGCTCTATCCGCACATGACGGTCGGCGACAACATCGCCTTCCCGCTGCGGCTGGCCGGTGTGGAGCCGGAGCTGCGGGGTGAGCGGGTCACCGACGTGGCGAGCGCCCTGGGTATCAGCGAAGTGCTCGGCCGCAAGCCCGGCCAGCTCTCCGGTGGCCAGCGCCAGCGGGTCGCCATGGGCCGTGCGATCGTCCGGCGACCCGGGCTGTTCCTGATGGACGAGCCGCTGTCGAACCTGGACAGCGGCCTGCGCGCCGAGCTGCGGGCGGAGATCTCCGGGCTGACCAGGGAGCTGGGCGTCACCACCGTGTACGTCACCCACGACCAGGCCGAGGCGCTGACCATGGCCGACCGGGTGGCCATCATGCGCCGTGGCGTGCTCCAGGACGTGGGCACGCCCACCCAGGTGTACGGCCGTCCGGCGACGCTCTACGTGGCCGCGTTCCTGGGTAGCCCCCGGATGAACCTGCTGGAGGCGTCGGTCTACGTCCACCTCGACCGGTACATCGCGCTCAACCTCGGTGAGCAGTCGCTCTACCTGCCCTGGAACGACATCCGCAGCCGGGCGGTGGCGCACTACCACGGCGAGCGGATCGTGGTCGGCATGCGGGCCGAGGCGCTCACGCCGGTTGCTCCGGACAGCCCCGGTGACGTGCTGCGCGGTCGTATCCGCTACCTGGAGCACCACGGCCACGAGTCGCTGGCGTTCCTCGACATCGGGGCGACCGCGATCATGGTGGACGAGATGGGCGCGCCGCTGGACCCGCCGCCGGTGGGCCAGCGTGGCCTGCGCCGGTTCGGCGCGGTGATGCAGCGGCTCACCGGCAAGCCGGTGGAGTCCGAGGAGGTGCCGAACGCGCCGTCGCGGACGACGAGCGTCCTGCCCGACCCGGGCCGACACCACCGCCGCCCGGCGGAGCTGGCGGTACGCCTCGCGCCGTACCCGGCCGTCACGGCCGGGCACCCGCTCGCCGTCTCGGTCCGGATGGACGCGCTGCACTTCTTCGACGAGCGCGGCGCGCGCATCGACGTGGGGTGGCGGTGACGGCACGCCGGAGCGGGGTGGCGGCCCCCGCGTCCGGTGTCCTACCGTCTGCCCACCTAGTCCCGTCCGTGCCAGATCGAGAGGGGTGCGCCCGTGTCGGGTGACCGTCCCAGTCCGCTCGTCATCGAGCGCATCCTGCGCGACCGTCAGGGCATCTGGCAGCAGATCGTCGCCGAGGGCGACCTGAACGCGCTGACCGGGCGGATGCTGGTCAGCTCCGCCATCGCCCTCGCCTGTTACGGGGCGGTGCTCGGCGCGTTCCACAGCCCGCTGATGGCGCTGACGTCCGCGCTGAAGCTGCCGCTGCTGTTCCTGGTGACGCTGGCCATCTGCCTGCCCACGCTCTACCTGTTCAACCTGGTCTTCGGTGCCCGGCTCTCGGTGCGTCAGTCGCTGGCGCTGGTGATGGTGGCGATCACCGTCACCTCGATGCTCGCGGTGGCGTTCGCGCCGATCAGCCTCTTCTTCCTGATCACCGCTCCGGACTACGGCTTCTTCAAGCTGCTCAACGTCGCGATCCTGACGCTGTCCGCGCTGGTCGGGCTGCGCTTTCTGACCGGTGGCATGCAGGTGCTCAACGACCACGGTCTGCTCGCCCCGGCGGCAGCCGCGACGGCCGCGGCCAACGCCCCGGCCCAGGTCGACGCTTCGGCAGCCGCCCCCGCCGGCACCGCGCCAGCGGGGGCCGCCGAGCCGGTCGCGGTATCGGCCGGGACGGCGGCCGCCTCCGGGGCCAACGGCGCCACGGCCACCACCACGGCCACCGCGCCGACCCCGACCCCGGCTCCGGCTCCGGCTCCGGTTCCCGCGCAGTGGGGTGGACAGCAGCCCGGCGCCGCGTTCCCGCCCGGCATGGTGCCGCCGGGCTACCCGGTGCAGCAACGCCCGTGGGTCAACCCACCCGTCCTGCGCGGCGAGCCGACGCAGCGTCCGGCCAGCATGACGCTGCTCTACATCTGGATCCTGCTCTTCGGCTTCGTCGGCACCCAGTTGGCATGGACGCTGCGCCCGTTCTTTGGCGACCCGGGTCAGGATTTTGCCCTCTTCCGCAGCATCGACGGCAACTTCTACGCGGAGATCCTGCGGACGATCGCCAACCTCTGACGCGTCCTGGAGTCGGGGAAAACCCTGGTTGCCGCCATCGTTACCGAAAAGTAACGTCGGGCTACTGCCGTGACCAGGGGCAACCCCACGGCCCCGGCGTTGTTCGGGAGTGTCCGGTTTGATGTTGGTTTGTTAGATGCCGTAGGCGGCGAAGACGTCGCGGGGTTCGTGTAGGTCGCGGCGGGCGTAGGCGATGTTCGCGCGTCCGGCGAGGCGGAAGGTGTTGAGTGCCAGGTTGCGGAAGCTGGCTGCGGCGCGTGGGGCTGTATCGGTTCTGAGTTGGGAGTCGTCTTCGTGGAAGGTCACGTCCCTCGTCCAATGGAGACGGTTTTCCACGGCCCAGTGGCCTCTGGCGTA
>NZ_JBNCKT010000068.1:0-32019 GCF_049841675.1 Micromonospora sp. DT4 | reverse complement strand
ATCTCACGCGAACCGGACAGGATCCCAGACTCCCCCAGCAGGGCGCATCTGACTTTCGCCCCTCACCGGCCCCAGCGGATGGACCACACACCGGACCTGGAACCGCGGCGACTTGATCGTGGCCGCCGGTCACGCGTGGATGTCGATCGACCAAACCGATGCCCCACCACCCAGACGAACGGGAGCACCACCACCGATGCCAGACGGAAGCATCTTCAAGCGCTGCGGCTGCCGCCACCCCGACACGGGCAAGCCACTGGGAAACGACTGCCCGAAACTACGCCGCGCGAACCGCGCCTGGAGCTCCGACCACGGCCACTGGGCCTACCAGCTCGAACTACCACCCACCGCCGACGGCGGGCGCCGGCAGCTACGCCGCTCCAGCTTTCCCAGCCGGCGTGCCGCCGCCGACGAACTCGACCACGCCCGCGACCTGCTCGCCCTCGCCGACGGTGACCGGCGCCGCCGTACCGAGATCGCCGACCTGCTGCAAACCGCCGTACGCGCCAAACGTCCCCTGCCCGAGGTTGACCGCATCCGACAGCGGCTGCGCGGCGACGGCGCGCTGGCCGACATGCCCACCGTCGCCGAGTACCTCACCGGATGGCTGACCCACCTCACGGTCGACGCGAACACGCAGCGTGGCTACGAATCGATCGCGCGGGTCCACTTGATCCCGCACCTGGGAGACATCCCGCTGGACAAACTGCGCACCACCCACATCCGCGCCATGTTCGCCGCCATCGAGCGCCGCAACGACGAGATCACCGCCGCGAAGGCGAGCAGCGACCCAGCCGTCCGCGCGTCCGTCACCGGCGTGCGACCCACTGGTGCCAGCACACGCCAGCGCATCCGCGCCTGTCTGCGCAAGGCGATCAACGACGCCCTCGCCGACGAACTCCTCGTCGGCGCCAACCCCGCCGCCCTGGTCAAGGTCCCCGCCGACCGGCCCCTACCGATCGTGTGGGAGGACGAGCGCGTACGGCGGTGGAAGGCCACCGGCGAGGTCCCCGGACCGGTGATGGTCTGGACCGACTCCCAGGTCGTGCAGTTCCTCGACTACGCCGCCGCACACGCCCCCGACCTGCACCCCATGTGGCACTACATGGCCTACCGCGGGCCCCGCCGCGGCGAGGCGTGCGGCCTGCGCGACAGCGAGGTGCGGCTGCACCGCCGCGAGACCACCATCAACAACCAGATCGCCACCCACGGCTACACCGCCGTGCAGAAACCACCGAAGAGCAGGGCCGGGAACCGCGACGTCGCCCTCGACACCGACACGACCAAGGTCCTCATCGCCTACAAGGCCCGCCGCGCCGCCTGGCAACTCGCCGCCGGCGACGCATGGCCCGACACCGGCCTGTTCTTCGTCCGCCCCGACGGGCAATCGTGGCACCCCAACGCCGTCACCCAACGGTTCCGCAAACTCGTCCGCAAAGCTGGTCTGCCTCCGATCCGGCTGCACGACCTGCGCCACAGCGCCGCCACCATCGCCCTCGACGCCGGCGTCGACATCAAGGTCGTCTCCGAGCAACTCGGCCACTCCACCACGACCCTGACCCGCGACACTTACCAGAGTGTCACCAAGCGGATGCACCGGGACGCCGCCGATGCCGTCGCCAAGAAGATCAACCGGAGGCGCCGCGGTCCGCGCCTCGCGGGGTGATACCACTATCGTCGCCGAGCTGTAGCAGGCCGCCCTCCTACGAGGCCTCGGTCGTTCCGGACGACGCTCGCGCCGTGAGAGGTGACGGCCAGTGGATGAGGCAGCGGGCAGCTTCGACGATGATCCCGACAATTTCAGGCAGCTCGGCCGGGGTAGCTGCGTAGGGTATGAGGTGCTTGCCGGGTGCGGGCTGCGACCGGGTACGCGCGTCTCGGAGATTGGGGCCCAGAGCAGGGCAGGTGACTGGGTCCCCTCATGGCCGCTGGCGCGTCGGCGCTAGCCGTGGAGATCGGTGGTCGGCTGGCGGCCCGGCGGCGAGCGAACCTGGCGGGCCACGACGTGACCGTCGTCGAGGGCGACGTCACCACCGTGCGGAGTCGATGCGCCCGTGTACGCCCTCGAGCGGACGGGGCAGCTCAGGGCCGCCCGCCAAGCGTTGCGGTGTCGGTGCCGGTGTGGCCGTGTTCGAGGATCAGCACGTAGGAGAACAAGCCCGCTTTCGCGCCGTGCACTCGTTCTTGGGCAGAGAGGATCTCGCCTGTGCGGGGGTGGACGATGAGCTGCGTCTGGGAGTTGTCGGCACTCACGGTGAAGCCGAGGCCAGTTCGTCCGGCGAGGTCAGTCTGCTCGCCCTGGTAGGAGATGGCCGGCACGTCTGCGAGGACTCCCAGTGCGGCTGCGCGCTGTTCCTGATTGAGGTACTGGCTGGTGGCGACGCCGATGACGCCTTGGACGAGCATGCGCGGGTACGCGGGCTCACCGGCCAGTTCGCGTGGGGCCAGCGCACCAGCAAGCTCGGCGATGTCGGTGGTCAGCGGTTCGGGAAGGTAGGGCTCGAGTTCGCCGCTGACGTATCGCGTCGTCTTCGTCCCGGCAGCGGCGAACTGGCGGCGCTCGTCAGGTGTCGGACGGTGGGCGAGGCCACGCACGTCGGGGAGCCGGCGCGTCACCTCGCGGCCGGAGTCGTCGGCGTCGCGGCGCCAGCGCTGTAGGTCCGAGCGGGTGATGACATCGGTGGCACGAGTCCAGGATTGGGTGTGGAGGTAGGTGTAGGGCAGGTCGATGGTGCGATCGGTGGGGGCGGCCGTGATGGTGCCGGCGAGCAGACGCAGGCGCTGCGGTGGGGTGAGGCCGGGCGCGGTCGCTACGAGTGCCGCGGATGGGGGCGCCGGAGGCGTCGTGGGGGCTGGCGTGGCCGGTGTCGGGCTGGCGGGTCCGGGTTGGCAGCCGGCGAGGAGGAGGCCAGCGATCAGTCCTGCCGACCATCGGCGCGTGGTGGGGGTGGTGCGGAGCAAGGTGTTTGGTGTCCTTTCGATGCGCATTTGTTTCGGGTGCGCCCAGGCCGGTTGTCCCGGTGGTGGGTGGTCAGGTGCGCGGCGGTCTAGCTGGCGCCGGGCGTGGCGGCCGTTGCGATGCGCGGGGGATGATCCGGCGGGCCGGTAGGTGTGGTGTGCATGCGGTACAGGGCGGCTGTCATGCGCGCGGTGGCGGGGTGGTGGGGATGGACACGGCGGTGGTCGGCGATGGTGCGGGCGAGGAGTTGCTGCGCCGGTTCCTGGCGGCCGTGTTGGTACAGGACGACGGCGAGGGTGGCTTGGGTGGCGAGGGTGGCTAGTGCGTAGGGTCCGTCGGCTTGGGTGTGGTGGCGGATGAGGTCGCTGTAGCAGTCGGCGGCGGCGGTGAGGTTCCCGGCGGCGCGGTGGGTGGCGGCCAGGACGCGCAGGGCGGCGCGGACTTCCGGGTTGGTGGGGTCTCGGAGGAGGTGGCGCAGGCTGCGGTGTCCCCACTGGGCCCAGGGGAGCGCGGCGGCTGGGTCGCCGCTGGTGAGGGTGAGGGTGGCCAGGAGCGCGGCGGCGCGGGCGGTCGCGGTGTCCAGGGCGAGCCTGCCGCTGGTGGGTTCGATGTGCAGGAGCCCGCTGTGCAGGACGTCGATGGCGCGCTCGGGCTTGTTGTCGGCGGCGTGGCGCTGGGCTAGGTGTAGACGCTGGGCCATGGCCATCATCGGGCCGGTGACCTGTAGGGAGATGGCTCTCCAGGTGATGTGCAGGTCTGTGCCGGTTGCGCCGACGGTGACGCGTTGGATCGGGCCGAGCGCGTAGGAGGCGGCCTGGGTCGTCTTGCCGGTTGGGACGAGGTGTGGGGTGCGGTGCAGGATTACTGCGGCGACGGCGTCGCGGATCTCGTCGGCCGGCACCGGTGTGCGCCCGCAGGACGGCGCGCACAGGTAGACCCTGCCGCTGGCGGGCAGCTGGATGAGGATCATGGATCGCGCGCAGGTGTGGCAGGCCAGGAGGCCGGGTGGCACGGGCGCGGCCTGCACGGCGCGGGCTCGCGAGACCCATTCCTCAACCGTCGCGGGCGAGAGGTGGTGGCTGCGGGCAACGTCCCGGGGCGCTTGGTGCAGGCCGTGGACGGCGGCTTGTTCGATGGTCGCGGCGACGACCTCGGTGACGAAGGCGGGTGTCCACGCGGGGATGGCTGTCGTCCGCGTCGGCATCGGCGTTCCTTCCTTGGGGTTCATGGTTGCGTTCAGGCGGTGGGAGAGCGCCGGGTTTGTGAAGTTCGTAATGACCCGCAGACGGCGCATGTGAGCGGAGGGTGTGGCCGGCGACGACAGTGGGGGGCTGTCGTCGCCGGCCACGGCGGTCGCCGCTGCCCTCCCTCTACGGGCGGGCGACCGGCTTGGACGCCCCGACGTGGGCCCGACGCAGAGGGTGGGCGATGACGCGGGGCGGCGACAGAGAGGGGCGGTGCTAGCCGGACCTGGCTACCGAAACCCAGGGCCTAGCGTTGGGCGTCGGACTGGGCGCGGGCCGCGGCGGTGACGGTTGGCGGCCTGGCGGTGTTCAGGGGCCATGAGCCGCGGTTCGGGTGAGGGTTGCGGCCCATCGGGGCGAGGACCGGCCCGTCGGGCAGGGTGAGCGCGGGTCTCGGGAGGTAGCCGTGCCCGCGGTACAGGTCCTGGCTGTCGGGCGCGATTTCGGTCCACGAGGGCATGTCGATGCGGTCGACGCGGCTTTCATGGTGGGTGAGCATCGCTTTGCCGATGCCGCGCCGCTGGGCGGCGGAAAGAACGGCGAGAACTGCCAGGTGGTAGTGAGGTTCGGTGGGTCGGACCTGGGTGAGTAGTTGATCGAGGAGTTCGAACTGCCGCGCGTGCGGGCCGGCGGCGTCGGCCAGTCTGCTGCGGTAGTTCGACGGTGGCGGGATGCTGCGGTAGCGGTGAAATCCCATCGCGGCGGCGCTCAGGTCGTCGGTGATCTGGATGTCGCCGAAGAACATGGCGTGTTCCACCCAGATCACCGCCACGTCGGTGAGGATCCGCCGCCGGCAGCTCTGGTCGGGCACCAGCCACTGGGCGAGGGGGCCGGGATGCAGGGCGTCGGCGATCAGCGCGGCGACCGATTCCTTGTCCGCCCACCGGGCGGCACGGATACGCGGAATGACGTCCATGGGATGCCTCCAAGGGCAGCGGATCGGGTGGGATGGTCCGGGCTCACCGGTAGGTGGCGGTGGCGAGGTCACCGACGGCGGCGTCGACCGCGGCGGTGATGTCGCGTACCTGCCGGTGGTGCTGCGCGGCGATGGTGCGCAGCTGCGCGGTGAGGGCGGCGGTGTCGTCGGCGAGGTACAGGTGGCCGGTGAGGCCGAGGGTCGCGACGAGGCCGCCGAGGGCGGCGGTGTGGTTGTCGGGCTGGTCACGGCCGGCGGCGATGTAGTGCAGCCGGGCGCGGGCGACGACCGGCCACTTGAGGTCCGTGGGCAGGTAGCGGTCGGTGCGGGCGAGCCCGCCGAGGCGGCGACGCACGTCGTGGCGCAGGATCCCGCCAGCGTGCAGGCCGGCGCGGGTGCGGTCGTACAGGTCGTCGGCGAACCCGCGCAGCCACCCCCGCAGCGGCGGGGCCGGATGGGCGTAGCGGATCGATGCCAGGGCGGTGTCGGCGATCAGATCACCGACCGGCCGGTCCAGGTGCAGCCAGAGACGGTGCTCCTCGCCCGATGGGGTGTCGTCCGTGGTGTCGAGAGCGATGCGACCGGCGAGGAACAGGTCGATGAGCACCGCACCCGCCAGGCCGAGGGCGAGGGCCTGGCGGTGGATGTGTGGCTGGCCGGTGTCGTCGTCGTGACCGAGCAGGAACAACTCGTCCCGCAACGGCAACTGGGGGATGGAGGAGGCCATGTGGATCCTGCCCTCTACCTCGGCCCGTCGGTGTGCTGCCGGAGGCGGGCGTGCACCCCGTCGTAGGCGGCTTGCGGCTGCGGAAGCAGCAGCTTGTCGACGGCGGCGAGGAGTGTGTAGTTCGGGTCGCAGACGTTGCCGATCGGCGCCCGTCCCGCCTGCGACACCAGCTGGTAGGCGTCGAGCTGCTCCAGGCCGGTGAGGTCACCCACCCAGCCGACCATGTCGCGGTGCGCGATCCGGTACGCGTCTTCCAGGGGACGGGCGCAGCCAACTGACATGATCGACATGTCGGTCTCCAGGCGGGGCCACACCGTCGCGACGCCCTTGATGACCTCGATGATCAGCGTGGTGGTGGTGGCTACCTCCACCCCGACGCCACAGGCCTCACCCTCGCCCTGGCGGGCGTGGCCGTCGCCGAGGGCGAGCATCGCCCCGTGAACGTTCACCCCCAGGTATAGGGTGGTACCGGCGCGCAGCTCCGGTGTGTCGAGGTTCCCGCCATGGCTGTCGGGCACGATGGTCGAACGCGCCTCGAAACCGCCCGGCGCCACCCCGATGGTGCCGATCATCGGGTCCAGCGGCAGGTCGACCGTGTGGTCGCTGTCGGTGGCGTGGAAACGGACCGTGCCGGCCTGCTGGTCGATGTCGTACACCCACACCCGCTCCTGGAGAGGCGGCTGCAGGGTCGCCGTGTGCGAGGTGGAGGTCAGTGCCCCGAAGTGCGGGAACGTCGAGGAGACTCCCCAGTCGCGGGCCGGAACGATCGAGGCGAGGTGGACAGCGAGGGTGTCGCCTGGCTCGGCGTCCTCGACGAAGAACGGCCCGGACACCGGGTTCAGGTACGGCATCCGGCATACCTGCGACGGCAGGTCCGCCGGGCTGCGGACGAGGCCGCCGAAGCAGTCCTCGGTTTGCACCTGCAGGATGTCGCCGGAGCGG
The DNA here is from genome assembly GCF_049841675.1 of Micromonospora sp. DT4. Lineage (NCBI taxonomy): Bacteria > Bacillati > Actinomycetota > Actinomycetes > Micromonosporales > Micromonosporaceae > Micromonospora > Micromonospora sp. DT4. The sequence goes on along the minus strand of NZ_JBNCKT010000068.1, from coordinate 25,231 downwards.
ATGTGGGCCACCGGCATCCGCCCGCCGAAGGTGTAGGCCAGCTCGTCGCGGGCGGGCCGGTAGGTGATCGTGTCCATGGCGGTCACACCCGTTCCACGTGGCGGGCCTGCGGCTGCGCGGGCGCCAGACCCGACAGGGCGGGCCGGCGGCCGGCCAGGTACAGGCCGGCGAGCACGACCATGCCGAGGACGAGCCAGGCCAGACCGAGACGCTGCGCGGCGATGTTCGCGTTGACCACCACGTAGGCGAGGATCACGAAACCGATACCGGGCATCACCAGGTGCGCCCACCAGTTGCCGCTGCGCTGGCGGATGAGGTGGTGCACGACGACGGAGACGTGCAGGACCAGGAACGCGACCATCGCCCCGAAATTGATCAGCGACGACAGCAGCGTGATCCCGTCCGCCCGGGACGCCATGTACAGGCCCAGCGCGAGGGACACGACGCCGGTGAGCAGGGTCGCGTTGATCGGCACGTTGCGGCGGATCGACACCTTCGCCAAGAAGGCGGGCAGTTGCCGGTCCCGGGCCATCGCGTACAGCAGCCGGGACGTGGCGACCTGCGCGACCATCGAGTTCGGCAGGCCCCACGCGATCGCGGTCGCGACCGCGCACAACGTTGCCAGCCAACCTCCGCCAGCCACCTGCGCGGCGTCGTAGAAGGCGGTGCCGTTCGGATCCCCGTCACTGAGCAGCGAGGCCGGCTCGGGGACGAGCATCGCGGCCAGCCAAGTCTGGGCGATGAACAGCACGCCGGCCAGGATCAGGACGGCGGCCATGGCGCGGCCGATCTGGCGGGAACCGCCCTTGGTCTCCTCGGCCAGCATGCTGATCCCGTCGAAGCCGAGGAAGGACAGCACCGCGATCGACACGGCGCCCGCGACGAGCGACCAGGTGAACGTGTCGGAGTTGTAGAAGGCGTCCCAGCTGAACCGGCCCCTGCCCGTTGCGAGGGCCCAACCGGCGACAACGAGGAAGATCGCCAGGACGATCAGCTCGCCGACGAGCATCACCCGGGTCACCATCGCGGTCATCCGGATCCCCACCGAGTTGACGACCGTGTTGACCGCGACGAACCCGAGCAGCCACAACCACACCGGCACGGCCGGCACGGTGGCGTGCATCGCCACCGACGCCACCAGGTACAGCAGTCCCGGCACGAGCACGTAGTCGAGCAGGATCACCCAGCCGGCCAGGAAACCTACCGGCGCGCTGATGCCCCGGCCGGCGTAGTTGTAGACACTGCCCGACATGGGGAACGCCTTCACCATCTGCGCGTACGAGAACGCGGTGAACACCAATGCCACCACACCGACCGCGTACGCCAGGGCCACCATCCCGCCGGAACCGGCGTACACGCTGCCGAAGATCGCCATCGGCGCGATCGGCACCATATAAACGAGGCCGTACGCGACCAGGTCCCGGAACCGCAGCCTCCGGGCCAACTCCTGTCGGTAGCCGTATCGCGCTAGGTCATTCTGTTCGTACATCAGAGCGCCTCCGGGATGGGGTGTAGAGAGGTTGGGTAGATCTGGCCGCAGGCAGGGTCGTTCGACCTCTGCTCAGCCACGATCTATCGCCTGCGGGTATCGGGGCACGTCGTCAGACACCAGCCGGAAGAGTTCTGGCGCGTGCATCCGCCTACATTCACAGCGTTCCTGCTGGCGCATCAGCCCTCGGTGAGGGTTCATGGTGGACCCGCACCCGAGCCAGGTGGTATGTCTCTGTCCTTGACGGACAGACACCAAAGATCAGCGCTGCAGTGACAGGGGAACCTTCGTCCGTCGATCGACGCGTACGCTACGTAGCATGTACGGAACGCTGGGGAGGTAAGCCGTGGCTGTCTCGCGACGGCATGACGAGAGCTGGTGGCGGCAGGCCACCTTCGAAGGTCGCCCGATCGCGTCCGCTCTCCGGAACCATGACATCTCGCTGCTGTTCCGGTTCCTTCGCTCCCAGGGCTACTCCCGATCGCATCTCGCAGGGTGCACAGGGCTCGCCGAAACCAGGGTCCGGGCGATCTCCAACGGAACCCAGCAGGTGACCGCGTACGAGGTACTCGAGCGGATTGCGGAAGGCCTTGACATACCAAGGCACATGATGGGTCTCGCCTACGACGGGCCACCGGCTTCAGGTCATCCACAGCACGACGACACTCCTCGGGTGTTCGCCGATGGTCTTCCCGAGGTGGTTACTCTCGAAGAGGTCGATCAGATCAACAGCCTCTCCTCGCTGCTGACGTCCTGGGATTTCGCCCACGGTGGCGGCATCGCCAGGCGGGCCGCGGAGGCGCATCTACGATGGGGCGCCGGCCTACTGCGTCAACGTCGCGCTGACGGCCTAGCATCCGATCTCTTTTCCGCCGTCGCCCGCCTCGGCGCCGTAACCGGCTTTATGAACTTCGATGCAGATAACCAGACCCGAGCACAAAAAATCTTCGAGTTCTCGTCAGAGTGTGCGGTCACAGCCGGTAACGTCCATCTTCAAGTGAAGCTGCTGTCGCACCAAGCTCGGCAGGCCATCTGGTGCGGGTCACCGACTGACGGTCTCCGGTTGCTCGACACGGCCCTTCACTTCAGAGGCCTAACTCCAGCAGAGAGAGCGATGCTGCACACCGGCAGGGCGAGAGCGCTGGCGAGGATGGGCTTGCGCGCTGAGACGGTGGCTGCGGTTAGCGCAGCCGACGAGGCCTTCGATCACGTCGGCTCGGAGGCGGAGCGTCCGTGGATGACGTACTACGACCAGGCCCAGCATCTAGGCGACACTGGTCACGCACTCTTCGGTATTGCTACGAGCGGTCATGCAATGGAGGAAGCGGTCCAGCGCCTGCGCGCGGCAGTTGAGGGGCATGGCGACGCCTATGCTCGTTCTACAGTCCAGTCCGCAGTCAAGCTTGCTTCGCTCCTGATGCTCAGCGGCGAACTCGCGGAGGCTGCTGCGCTCGGGATCAGGACGATCCGCGACATCGACGGGCTGAAGTCGGCTCGTGTGGCCGAAGGACTCAGAGAGCTCGTCCGTGTCTCGGTGAGCCGCCGCGGAGCACCCCCAGTCGCGGAACTCTGCGAAGCGATCTTCGAGACGAACTACGCGTGAGCACCGCATCCTACGACGCTGTTCGTGCCGCGTGCCAGCGGGTCGGGCTCGGCATGTGCGAGCTCGAGTTGATTCGTGAAGGGGAGAACGCCGTATGGGCGGTGGATTCCGAGACGATTGCGAAAGTCGGCAGGCCGGGGTCCATCGAGCAGTCATCCCGTCAGGTAAGGGTGGCGCAGTGGCTGCGAAGAGCCGGGGTTCCAAGTGTCTCGCTCTGTGATGTCAGCCCTCAGCCAGTCGTTGTTGCTGATATACCGGTGGTCTTCTGGCGCCGGCTTCCATCCCATCAGGCAGGTCATGTGGTAGATGTGGCGCGTCTCTTGCGCCAGCTGCACGACCTCGATCCGCCGAAGGACCTAGGGTTGCCCGAACTCGATCCGCTTGTTCGGCTGCCCGAGCGCGTCTGCGAAAGCGAGGTCATTGATCATGTTCGACGTGAGTGGATCCTGCGGCGCATCGATAGTCTGCGCATCGAATGGAAACGGCTGCCGGACGGGCTTCCGAAATGTGTGATCCACGGAGATGCCTGGGTTGGAAACGTGGCGGTCCATGCTGACGGGACGGCAGTGCTACTGGACTTGGAGCGCTGTTCAATAGGACCACCCGAGTGGGACCTGGTATCAACGGCCATCAAGCTAGAATCTTTCGCCTGGATCGGGCATGAGGAGTACCGGCAGTTCGTCGCCGTCTACGGAAGCGACGTCACGCACTGGCCCGGCTTCGCGCTGATGCGTGACACGCGAGAACTACGCATGGCAACGTTCGTGGTGCAGCGCGCTGGCCAGGACTCAGCTCTGACCCGCGAGGCGTTGTACCGGATTGATTGTCTGCGAGGGCTGCACGGCGAGCGTCCGTGGCGGTGGACCCCGAGCACGTAGCCGCACCTACCCGGGCAGCCAGTGGCGGGGAAGGCGAGGATCGAGCAGAGTGGCTATCCGGTGCTGGACGTGCCCGATCAGGTCCGGCTCGAACGGAAGCCTTGAGGCTAGCCAGCAGGTTCGACGAAATTGCGCGATGTCTACGAGAAGGTCCAGCTCGCCACCTTGCCGCGGATCCATCCCGTATTCCCGCCAGAAATTCGACGCCTCAACCGGGGAAAGCCATCCCACCCGCTTGGAAGCGACCACGTAGGCAACGTCCCACTCGCGCGGGCCGAGGCGGGTGTCTTCGAAGTCGAGGAGATGTCCAACTCCCCCCGACATCAATACGTTACCCCGGTGTGCGTCTCCGTGGATCACAGCAGAAGTTCGATGAGGCCAATCGGACCGCTCCCATCGATCGGCGAGATCACGCCAGTGTCGCTCAAGGCCGATCCTGTCCTCAGGCGGCAGGTTCGCGGCCTGAATTTGCGATGCGACCCGAGACCAGGGATCGAGGGCCGGCAGTCGTGGCCATGGGGGGCCTTGGTCATGCAACTGCCTCAAAACCCTCCCGAGGTCGCCTGCCGTGGCCGTGCCATGCCGTGGAAGGTAGCGCCACCATGTAAAGACCCGACCATCTATGACTTCTAGCTGAGCCAAGCCTGGGAGCTTCACTGCCTGAATAGACGGTACGCCCCGTGACGTCAGCCATTCCGCAACATGCAGCTCATTGGCTAACCGATCGCGGAAAACAATGTCAATACCCACTCGTGCTACGAGGCCCAGTTGTGGGATAGCCACCATGGCGTTGTCGGCGGGCGGTCGTAGCAGCGCAATCCCGTCAGTGCAGTGACCAGCCTCGGCAACGACCTTGGTCACCAGATCGAGAGCCTGGTCCCCACTCAGCCCTCGTCGGGATGAGGAAGGATGATCTTGAGCTTCCATGGGACCAGGTTATGTGGGGCACGTCGTGAACACCATCGGCAAGATCGCCCCCTGCCGGACGTCAACCTTCTCCGGCGACATCCGCAGGGGGGTACATCCTGGACCCCCATCGAGAGCTGACGTGGTTAGCCCAAATCTTGGGACCCTTCTGCTAGCCGATCGCTGTGACGCAGCGGGGCGGCGGTGGTCAGCGCGGGACCTCGCACAGTGGATCGAAGGCTGGCGCCGAACCGAGTAGTAGGTCACCTACACGGACTCGAGTGGGAGGTTGCTGTGATACCAGCGGTTAGTGCGGCCGGCTATGTCCTCGACCGCACCGTCCTGCCTGCCGCGCAGCACGGTCCATCGATCTGTCACGCCGTGCTTGCGGGGCCACGGTGGTGACCGAGCCGGCGCGTCCGCCTGTCGAAAATTCTACGTGTCTCGCTCGACCATCTGTCGGGATTGTCGGCGCAGGCGTCCAGATGCGCCGTCATCTCGTACCCGCCCTGAAAGCGTTTGGAGCTGATGTAGTCGGAGTATTCGACGTCGATGCGGCCAAGTCCGCGCAGCTCGCAGATGAGCTCGGCGCGCGGCCGGCGGTATCGTTGGCTGAACTGCTCGAGCGGCCCGACGTTGACTGCATTGTCGCGGCGTGCCCACCGCAGGGGCATGAGAGTGTGATCGCTGCAGCTCTGGCTCGCGGGGTGCCGATTCTGGTCGAGAAGCCGCCGGTCTGCGATCTGGGCAGCCTGCAGCGGCTGAGCATGGAATCTGCGCGTGCGGGCGTGCCGGTGTGTGTCGGCATGAACTACCGTCACACTCCCGGATTTGACGCACTGCGGCAATCCGTAAAGGCTGGTGGCGGTCCGTGCCACGTACAGGTCCAGCATCTGGCGACCACCGGAGCGGGTCCTGGCTGGGGACTCGATCGATTGCGTACGCTCCTGCTCGCGCAGGCCGTTCACGCCCTAGACATGGCTCTGGCACTGATTGGGGAGTGTTCGGCTGTAACCACGACGGTTTTAGACGATGGTGACAGGACCTCCGTTTTCTGGACGCTCTCGGCTGAGCGATCCGTTTGCAACATCACGGTCAGCAATCGGGCACCGGGATTCCGTCACGTCGTGACTGTCCTGAGCGACGACGGCAGTGTCGCCGAGCTGACGAATCTCGACCAAATCGATGTGTTTTCCGAGGCGGGCTATCGGGCCTACCAACAGGTGCAGACGCGTCGCTCCCCCTTCGCCGACGTCCTCGACCGTATGGGATATGCCTCGTCGATTGAGTCGTTTCTCGACGCGCACGTCACCATGAGGCCAGGCCAGGAGCGTCTCGCCCAGCCGGTCACCCTGCAAGCCATGGAGCCGACGTACGTGCTCGTAGAGCAGGCGATCGGACGCGCGGCAGGGAAAGGCAAGGAGCCGCGATGATTGACATCGGTGTACAGATCCACCCCCAGCACGGCAGTGCCAGGGAGACCCTGCTCGCATGGCAACGGGCTTGTGAGTCAGGCTTCAGTTCGATCTGGACGTGGGATCACTCCGCACCGCTAAAGCCGGGCCTTCGTGCCGCGAGCCTCGAGGCGTGGACACTTCTCGCAGCTGCTGCAGCCAAGACCAAGCGTGCGAGGATCGGTGCCCTGGTTACGTGCGCGGGCATACGGCCGCCCGAGCTGCTTGCCGACATGGCGCGCACCGTCGACGAGATCAGCGGCGGACGGCTCGTGCTGGGGCTTGGCGCCGGGTGGCGCTCGGAGGACTTCACGACGTACGGCGTGGAGTTCCGGCGGCCCGCCGACCGATTGGACGGATTGACATCTGCGTGCCACCGCATTCGTAAACGGTGGAATGCTACTGGGGGCCAGCAGTTACCCATCTTGATCGGCGGTCGCGGCGCTACGCTGCCGCTCGCGGCGAAATGCGACACCTGGAACGCCATCGGGTCGCCCTCTGAGTTTGCTTCGCTAAACGCCCGCCTCGATCGTGCGTGTCAGGGCATTGGGCGGTCCCCTGATGCTGTGCGCCGTTCGGTACTACTTCGGCCGGCCGATGAGCCGAGTGCTGCCGAATATGTCGCCGGGGGAGCGCAGGAACTGATTCTTGGTTGGGCCGCACCCTATGACGTAGCCAGCCTGTTGGTTCGACGGAGTCAGATCCTTCGCCTGACCGATGTGGCTATGGAGCATCAGTCATTGGCTAGGCAGGCGTGATGACAGTCGGCTCAAGTGATTGGCTCTCGGCCGACGCAATATTGATCGCGCCTGGATGCTATGCCGAGCGGTCCTATTATGGTTTCGAAGGTCCGCTTTCATGTCGTTGCCAGGGGGAAGGTCGAATGCAGGCCGTTATCGCAGTCGAGTCGGACATCCCGGCATGGTTGGCCCTTGCTGAAGGTGTGGGGGAACTGTTCGGTCCATTAGCCGAAGATCCCGCGTTCCGAGCCGCACTCGTGCGCAACATAGCGCGCGGAACCGCCATGTGTGTGCGCGACGGCATATCCGGACCTGGGGCGACACTTGCGGGTGGCCTGCTGCTGTCGGCCCATCATCCGACGTATCAAATCACCTGGCTGGCCGTCGACCACGAGCATCGCGGTAATGGTGTCGGGGGCCTCCTCGTTCGATCAGCACTACGCACGATGCTCGTTGCCCCCTGCACGATCGAGGTGACGACGTTCGGACCGGATCATCCCGGGCGCGCCGCTCGGGGCTTCTACGAGCATCTGGGGTTCAGGCCGATCGATGAAGTCTCCCCCGACGGTGCTCGCCAGACGTACCAGATGCAGGTGTTGGACTCATGAGTCGGGGATTGAGTTCGAGGGTGGGTGGCGGCGTCGTGAGCGACCGAAGCGGCCGAGCGAACTCCGCAACCTCCGTGGTGATTCTGGGTGGTGGCCCATGCGGCCTGGCCTGCGCCGATGAATTGCAGCGGCTGGGCCACCGCGAATGGACCCTCCTGGAGGCGGCACCCGAGGTCGGGGGATTGGGTTCCTCCGTAGTGGACCAGGCCGGCTTTACCTGGGACCTGGGCGGTCACGTGGTGTTCTCCAAGCTGCGCAGCTTCGACACGCTGATGGCCGAACTGTTTGCGGAAGAGGAGTTGTTGCATCACGACCGCTCGTCGTTCATCCGGCACGACCGGAGCTGGGTGCCGTATCCGTTCCAACAACACCTGCACCATCTGCCGCCAGCGCGCGCCGCGAGGTGCCTGGCCGACCTGATCGCGGCTCAGGCCCATGGCGTTGCTCCGGCGATCACGGACTTCGGCACATGGTTGAAAGCCACCTATGGTCATGGCCTCGTCACAGAATTCTTCGCCCCGTACAACCAGAAGGTCTGGGCCACTGACTTGGGCGAGATGTCCGCTTCCTGGATCGCGGAGCGGGTCGCGCCCGCAGACACCGAGGTCCTGCGACGTGCACTGGACGGTAGTCCCGTTTCCTCGAAAGCCTGGGGTCCGAACGCGCGGTTCGCGTTTCCCGCTGCCGGTGGCACGGGCGCCATCTGGCGGCGACTGGCTGCCCGGCTTCAGGGCGACCTTCGCACCAACACCGAAGTCGTGCACATCGACCCGATCTCGCGAACCGTGGTGACGTCCGGCGGGGCGCGGCTCGGCTACGAGCAACTGGTGGCCACCGGAGCGTTGGACAGGCTCATCGCGATGACAGCAGGGGCGCCAGAGGACGTTCGGCGGGCGGCGGCCAGTCTGCGTCACACCACAGTCGCCATGGTCGGTCTCGGATACCGGGCGCCGACGACCGACCGACGGTCGTGGCTGTACTTCCCCGGGCACGACGCCCCGTTCTACCGGGCGACGAACTTCGCCGCCTACGCTCCAGCGAACGTTCCGGACGCTGACCCTGGCCGGTATTCGTCTTGGATGACAGAGGTCTCGTTGTCGAGTGGGCGCCAGCTCGACCAGACCGCACTGGTTGAGGAGTGTGACGCTGCGCTGCGTCGCTGCCACCTGGTGCCCGATGCAGCCGAGCGGATCAGCGGGCACGTCGAGCTGATTCCGTACGCCTACCCCGTCCCGACCATCGGAAGGGACGCCGCCCTAGCAGCCATTCAACCCTGGCTGGAGCAGCACGCGATCTACTCCCGCGGACGATTCGGCACCTGGCGCTACGAGATCGGCAACATGGACCACGCCGTGACGATGGGCCAGGACATCGCCCGACGCCTCGTGCTTGGTACCGCAGAGCGGCTCGAGTCCATCTCGGCCAGTATGACGACGGGCGCCAACGGTGTCCGTTGATCCGGCGCTGGATGCGCAGATGGTGACCACGAGGATCATGGTCGGTGCTGCACCGGACAGCCCAGCCATGGTGTCACGACTACTCGCGATGAACGTGTCGCACGTCCTGGACTGTCGTACAACGCGGGCGTCACCACCGCCTGCCGCTCTCTGCGGCAGGCTGGTGTGGCACTCAGCGCCGACCGAGGATGATGGCGGGTCCCGTGGCACCGCCTGGTACGCCACATGCATAGCGTTCGCTGAACTGGCCCTGGCGGCGAGCGGTGCGCGGTTGTACTGCCACTGTGCAAGCGGGATCAACCGCGCCCCAGCTGCCGCGTACGCCATCCTGCGCGCGAAAGGCTGGACAGCGATGGCTGCCCGCGACCGGATACTCAGCCGCCGCCCGCAGGCTCAACCCCGCTATTTCCAGGACGCGGAGAGGTGCCTCCGTGAGTTGGGCCTCGTCGAACAGGAGACGCCGTGATCTCGATCAGCCGGATACTCATCGGCGCGTACGCCGTGCGCAGCGTCTACATGACCGCTTCCATGGTCTGGTCCGCGCGGTCGCTTCGGACGGATGCATCTCGGGTCGGGAACACCCCGATCGATGTTGGGCCCGACCTGACGGTGGTCATCCCCGCTCTGCGAGAGCAGACGGTAATGCCCCGCTCCCTGGCGTGTTTCCTGCAGCTGGCGGCGGACTGGCCTCAGCTGCGCGTGCTGGTCGTCACTGCAGCGCGCGAGGCCACCCAGACACCAGTAGGGCAGCAGACTACCGAGCACCTCTGCCGTGACCTGGCTCGCCGGCACAACGATCAGCTGGGCCGTGAGGTCTTCCACGTCGTGTCGTATCCGGGCCAGGGCCGCAGGGCGTCACAACTCAACTACGCCGTCGGAGAGTTGGAACGACTGTTTCCAGCGAACGGCGAGGAGTACATCGCAGTTTTCGACGCCGACGCGGTTCCCGACGCCCGCCTGCGTGCCCACGTCGCGCGGGCTGCAGTCGGCCGGCCCGCGATGATGCAGCAGCCGATGCTGCCCGCATTCCACGCCGGCACTCGAGGGAAGCGTTCGGCAGCGATGTCGGGGCAGGACCTCGCTGCCTTCCGGCGCACATTGGGCATCGAATACCGGCGGATCAAGGTGGCCGGCTGGTGCGCGCCGGGACGTAGCCGTCGAATGCTGGCCACCATCGCTCGTCCCATGGTGTACGGCGTCGGGTCCGGACTCATCCTGCGCCGCGACAAGCTAGAAGAGGTTGGATTCTTCCAGGAGCCTCACGACGATCTTGCGGTCGGCCACCGCCTGAGTATGGCTGGTGAGCCAATAGCCGTACTGCCCTCGATCAACATCGTGGAGCCGTACCAGAGCGTGGCCGCCATGGCCCGCGCGTTCAGCAGCGTGGCCTTTGCCAACGCTGCCACCCGTCGTGACTACCGTTTTGCGGCGGCGAGGCCTACCCGACTCTCCCGCGCCGGCCAGCGGTTGCTGGCGGCCCGCGCACTGGCCGACGGTGCTGCCTGGGCCCTGGGACCAGCGATCGTGACGGCTGCTGCCGCGCACCTGGCAGCCCGTCGCCAGTTCAGGCTGTTGGCCACGGCCACTCTGACTGCGGCGGTCATCGAACCGATCGTGGCGTATCGGTTGCGTGGCCGGCTACTCCGCGACTTCCGAACACCAGGCAGAGCCGACGCCACGTGGCAGCAGCCGGCACGCCTGGGATCGATTGCCACCTTCGCGGTACAACCCGCAGTCAGCGCGCTTGGGCCATGGCTGCTGGGCCTGCGGGCGATCAGGGCTGCGGTCACCGGTCGCGACCTTCGGTTCACCAAGACCGATCACATGGGCGAGACCGCCCGATGATCCCGAGGAGACACAATCATGGGTGATCTCGACGTCGGCTGGGCGGTGCCCAGCGACTTCCCCGAGGACGGTTGGAGTCGCACCCTCATCGAGGAGCATCTGGCACAGGCAAAGAGCGAGATACCCGCGTGGGACGACGCCGAGCAGACCAGGCTCGGATTCGCCATGGCTGCGCCACACCCGGAAGCCGTCCGGACGCTCAGCGACTGGTGTGCGGTCAACACGAACAACGTGGGCGTGCACACCCGCTTCGGGGAAGGCAAGGCCGGCACCAGACGATTGGAGAAGGAATCGCTGGCCATCCTCGCCGGTCTCTACCGGGCGGGAGCCACCGATGGGCATCTCACCAGCGGCGCGAGCGAGGCCACTCTCGCCGCGCTGCGAATCGCCCGCAATCTCCTCCGGACCGCGGGGCACCGCGTCCGTGTGATCACCTCAGACCTCTGCCACGCGTCCGTCGCGAAGGCCGCGGAGGTTCTCGACCTGGATCTGGTGCGGCTTGCGCCAGGCGCGTCTTGGACGATGACCCGCCAGCAGGTCCGGCAGGCTGCAGCCGATGCGTTCGGCGCTGGTGTGACGGGCATCGTCGTGGTGGCCACCGCCGGTTACTACAACAGCGGCTTCTCGGATCCTGTCGACGAGATCGCCGCCGAACTCCGTGACCTCGCTCTCCAGAAGCCGGGAGCCGTCCGGTGTTTCCTTCACGTGGACGCTGCTCACGGCGGCTTCGTCTTTCCCTTCACCGCTCCCGACCTTCCTTTCGACTTTCGTAACCCCGGTGTGCATGCCATGGCCGTCGACCCACACAAGGCCGGCCTCATGCCGTACTCGTGTGGGGCTCTGCTCGTGAGAAAGGGACTGCTCGAACACGTAACCAGAATCGATCCCCATACACGGATCCCGGACGAGACCGTCCTCGGCTCGCGCCCCGGCGCTACCGCGGCTGCACTGTGGGCAACCCTGCACATCCTGGGTCGCAGCGGCTACCGCGCCATCGCTGCTCAGTGTATCGACCGCCGCGACCAGCTGGCTGCGGCCATCACGGCAGCTGACCCCGACGCTGTGTTGGTGACCGCTCCGCATGCACCAGTCGTCTCCGCGGCCTTCAGCCACCCCGGGGGAGAGTTGCCCTCCGACCTTTGCGCGAGCTACCGGCTCGTCCCGCTCACACTCCCGGATCCTCGAGGCGGCGGCGAGCGGCGCTTGTTCTACCACTTCTATGCGTCCCCATCCCTGACCAACAAGCAGATCACCACGTTCGCCGCCCGGTTGGCCCAAGGCGTCGTGCACGCCCGCGAGGCAGTGGCCGCCAGCGGCGAAAGCCGCAGCATCACGTCGGAGGTGGTGGCAGGAGTCCGCAACCACACCGACTGCTTCCGCCACTTCGTCGTGCACCCCGACGGGCGACGCGATCCCGCCGCGCCGGGCTACTCGTTCCACACCTTCACCCAACGCCGCTTCACTGGCGAGCAGATGCAGGACAAGTTGTGGGGTCAGGCGCGTGAAGGCGGCCCGCTGTGGGTGTATGCCCCCGACCTCAAGGATCCGTTCACGAACGAACTGCTGGGCGTGCGGACCGACCGCTACTTCTTGGAGGTCCTCGACCGTCACCAGCAGCAACTATCGCTGGTAGGAGCGATCCACGCCACCATCGTGTTGTCGGGCTCGCTTCGCGTGCTGTTGAACTTCGAGGCAGATGGCACCTTCCGTTCTGCCGAGTACAAGGCGTTGGGCACGCGTGGATCGGACGAGCTGCAGGTCTTTCCTGCCGCCATCACGGCAAAGATCGGCAAGGACGCGGCAGGATTCCGACGTCCTGGTGGTGACGACTATTCCTTCTCCATCGACACGTCTGCGGAGCTGACCGTCCGCCTCATCGATGGCGCCGCACCGCCCGCGGTTCGTACCGCTCGGTACAACGCTGACGTCCTCCTGCCCCGACGCCCACACCTACGCCGTGAGCAGTTGCGGCGCTTTCCGAACCGGTTTTTCGACACGGAGGTCGACATCGAGGCCGGTCGAACCTGGGAGGGCACCGCCTACCTGCCCGAACTTCTCGCACCGACTAGCGTGGGCACGGTACTTGCCGCCCGTTCCGCGAACGTCGGACTATGCACCGTTGAGGGCCGGATCACCGCGACTGCCCTACACCTGGCACTCACCCCACTGACCGAGCCCAGCACCGAGGCCATCGAACTCGCTGCACCCTGGAACCTCGGCCGATGCCTGCACCATGCTCTGCCTCGCCTTGACGTCCGCGATCCATCTCAGCTCTGCGTCGGACAGGTCGTCGAGTTCGCCGAGAGTGTCTACGAAGTGTTCATCCGAGACGGGCTGCCCACCGATCTCGCCATCGCCGGAGCAGGCCGATGACGACGCCGATGCTCGACCGCGCTGCCGCTCGCCGGCTCGCCTCGGACGCCGAAGTCATCAGTGTCCGACGTCTTCCCCAAGGCCGCTTCAACACCTGCTGGCACCTCACAGGCCGCGATCGCTCCTACCTCCTCAAGTTCAACAACCGGGAGGGCGAGGCCCACCTGCAGAAGACGGCCGACGCCATGATTGGCGCCGCGGCACGCGGTGTCAAAGTGCCGCAGGTCCTGCGGCTCGGCAGGGACCCGAACCTCGGGCCATTCCTGCTCCAAGAGTGGCTCCCCGGCCGCACGTTCACCGACGCCCGCCGCACCGACGCCATCACCACAAACCTATGGCCCGCCCTGGCAGAGCAGATCGCGCTGCTGCACAACGGGTCAACCATCGCCGTCCCCGCGACACCCGCCTCCCGCGTTCGCCACCTGTCCGACCTGCTTCATCGTCTCGGACGAGATCAGTTGATTCCCTCCGACCTTGAAGAGGTTGCCCGCCGCCGCGGCACCGTCCTGGCCGACATGCTCGGTGACCACCCGATGGTGAACACCCACCAGGACATCCACCCGGATAACATCCTTATCCGACCTGGCGGTCAGATCGCCTTGCTCGACTTCGATCACGCCACCATTGCCGAAGACGTCAGCGACTTCGTCAAGATCGACCGATGGTGTTTGCCCGCGGGCGAGGACCGCCGGCTCCTGCTGGATGCCTACTGGCGCCAGCGAGGCCAGCCAGCCGACCCGATGTTCGAGCACCGCCTCTCCTTCTACCGCCTGGTCATCCACCTGTCATACGTCCTGTATTGGCGAGTCCGTGACAGCACCCAGATCCCCGGATGCGTCGCGGCCCTGCGAAACGAACTGGAGTGAACATGCCCGCCACGAAACCCACCAACCCAGCGCCCGCACCGGTCGCCGGCCCCGGCGTGCAGGTTGTCGCCGCCCTACTCCGCCGCGACGACCACATCGTGCTCGTGCAAGAGCAGCGCGACGGACAGGAGATCTGGTCTATCCCCGGCGGCGGCGTCGAACGCGGCGAACTGCTGACCGAGGCCCTCATTCGCGAGGTACAGGAGGAGACCGGTCTGCGCCTGGCCACGGTCGGCCCGCTGGCCTACCTCGTCAACACCACGACCGAGCGGTACCCGTCCACAGTCGTCCTGACCTTCGACTGCACCGACTGGGACGGCAACATCGCCGTACATGACCCGGACGGCAAGGTCATCGGCGCTGTCCTGCTACCGCTTGACGAAGCCAAGAAGATCCTGGCCACCTCCACGGCCGCACGGCCCGAGATCGAACCCGTGCTCGCCTACCTCGATGGCGCCAGCACCAGCCGGGTGTGGAGCTACCGCGACGACCAACCCGCTGATTGATCACCTCGGGGCACACCTGGACAACTGGGAGAATCATGACGGTCACCCATGGTCTCGACGCGAGCATAACAACGCTCGACCCGCTCGGCGCCGACGCCGTAATGCGGTCCCTGCCCCAAGCCAACATCGCGGCCGACACCGCATGGCTGCACACCCGAGCCGTACACCTCAGCCAGGCTGCCACCCGAATCCGCGACGCTGCCCCCGCTCGGGCGGCATTGCGTGACCTGGGCATGCTCACCGCCTCGCTCGCCCGCCACACCGGCCGAGGCCTCGCACCACCTGTGGTCGAAGCGGCGATGCTCCACCTAGGCAACATCGCCGACGAGGTGCCACGTGAGACCGTCTACTCATACAGCACCCGCAACCCCCGCGGACCCAGACGGCGTTCCTTCACTGACACGCCCGGCGAGCACCTCTTCATCAACGAGGTCTCCGCAGCCAGCTGCGGCCTCGACGCCGCAATCGAGCGCTGCCGCTACCTGCCCGAGGCCGCCGACCAACACGAAGCCAAGGCCGCCGCCGCGATTGTGCACCACCACCTGCGGGCCTTTGCCGCCCACCTGGTGACCGTCAAACGTGACCTGACGCCGCAGTACTTCACTGGCCGCCTGCGCCCCTACTTCCCAGCGCTGACCATCGCCGGGCAAACCTACTACGCGCCTGGCGGCGCCCAGATGCCCCTGCTGGTGATCGATGTCGTACTGCTCAACCAGGCGGTCACCGGCGAGCTCGCCGGCTGGTTCGAGCAATACGTCGACGACAACGTCATCTACCTGCCGCCACACCACCGCGCACTCATCGACCAGGCCCGTGGCAACCCGGGTTTGGCGCGACTCGCTCACCGATACCCGCACCTGCGCACCGCGACCGGCCTGCTCATCGACGATCTGCTGCGGTTCCGCCTGCCACACCGCCAACTCGCCCAGGCCAACATGGCAATACGCGATGAAGGTGCTCTCGGCAGCGGCGGCTACACGACTGACGCCCTCGATCACCTCGTGGCCGTAACCAAGCGCGCCCGTATCCTCCTCGACCCTGGGAGCACCGCGTGAACAGCCGCTCGGTCGATACCGACTTCCCGACGTTTCCCCTCGGCGCAGTGCGGTCCGCGCTGCCTGCTAGCCCGACGACTCCACCGCAGCCCGTCACGAGGTGCGTCCGCGTGGCCTATCCGAGCCGGGTCAATGCCATGGCTCTGGACTCCAGCAAGATCGTGCCGAACGGGGACGGCACCTACCTCGCCGGTGAACTGCTCGTGGCGTGCGACCTGCCACGCCACGTCGAGGTCAGCATCGTCGACGACGGTCCCGCCGTCCAGACGACACCTGACTGCGCCCATCCCGTCCTGGCCCGACATGCGGCGTTACTGATCCGCACGGTGCTTGGGGTCCATGAGCGCCTACGCGTCCGGGTCACTGCCCCGGACCTGCCCGCCCACATCGGGCTCGGTTCCAGCAGCGGTCAGATAGCCGCCGTGGCCGCGGCAGTCAACGAGATCTATGGTCGTCCCATCCCCGCTCGCCGGCTCGTAAGATTCCTCGCCCGCAACCACGGCGAGGAGATCGACGAAGACCTCCACCACCTTCTGCCTGTGCAATGTCTGGGCGGATCCGCCGCCGCCGGGCTCATACCCGGCGCCGTCCAGGTCATCGCCGGCGCTCAGGTGCCACTGCTACAGGCTCCCTTGCCCGACGGCATGCACATCGTGCTGGGAATGCCCCATGAGCCCTTGAACTGGGACGCACGAGCAAGCCTCGCAGCCGAGGCACGGCATTTCGATGGATTCATCACGACCGGCCGCACACACGGACCTGAGATCGCCTACCGCCTCTTGCACGACGCCTGGCCCGCCCTCATCGACGGTGACCTGCGCCCGCTGGGGCACCTACTCTTCGACTACCGCTTTCGGATGGGAAGCATCGCCAACTGCGCGTTCTCCCATCCAGATCTCCTCATCACCGCCGCGAAACTCGAACACATCTTCAGTGACCAGCTTGCTGACGTCCTTACCCTTTCCTCGGTCGGTCCCACCTTCTGCGCCGTTACACGTACTCCGGGCCCGTGTGAGCAGGCGTTCGCGGACGCGGGACTGAGGACCCTGCGCTGCCGGCCGGCCAACAGCGGCTACAGCCTCCATAACGGAGCTCAATCGTGACGGGTGTACGACCGGCCCCTACCGGCAACTACTGGAACGATCCGGTCACTGTCTCAGCCTTCGCTGCACTCTCGGCGCCTGTCTACCTGACCAACCTGCTCTCCAATCCCGTACCTGACGGCGCCGTTGCGCTCGACGCGGGCTGCGGTACGGGCCGGAACCTGCCCAGTCTGGTGGCTGCAGGCTTCCGTGTCCTGGCCATCGATCTGCATCCCGGCATGCTGGATGAGGCCCGCGACCACCACGCCGGGCCGCGTGTCGCACTCGCCCGTGCGAATGTCACCAACGTGCCCGTTGCCGATCAACGGGCCTCGCTGGTCGTCTGCCACGGTGTCCTACACAACCTCCATGACCGTGACGCCCTCGGGGCCGCGTTGCGTGAGCTGCACAGAGTCCTTGGCGTCGGAGGCTCTCTGTCTCTGAACACATTCACTGCCGGGTACCTCGACCCATGTCTCGACTCACTCGGCGACGACCTCTACGTCCTACCGAACGGCCAATACATGACCCTCCTGACGCCCGACGACCTGGAGAGCCTTCTCCGCGAAGCGGGTCTGTCAGTGTGCGGCGACGTCACGCAGTACCTCAGTCCGGGCGATCCGGGCCAACGCAGCGTGTGGCGCGCCATCCTCACCCGGGTATAGCCCGCCGAAGGGAACACCGTGCTCCTCGTCGCCGCCATCACAGACAGTCCCAACGACCAGGACATCGCCTTCACCCGCATGCCAGACCCTCCTGGCGGGCCTCTGCTCGTCGTCGACGAACGCAGACTGCGCCAACAGGTGTGGCGCCGGCTCGACGACGGTCAGGAACCCCCGCCCGACGTGTCTGCCGTCAGGGTCCCGTTGTGGGCCTGCCACGTCGATGCAGCGACGGCGCAGGCCACCTTCTACGCCACCACGCAGTGGCGTCCCGCCGCGGCAGTGCTGGTCGCCTTCCACTACACCCAGATGCCAACCCGCGTGCCCACCGACGTCACCGGATGGGCTCACGCCCTCGTCGGCGAGCGGGCCGAAGTGAACTTTCCCGTGCCGAGGCCCGGGAGACGGCCCTCGCAAGGTCCAGAAGTCGAAACCAAGATCACCCTCAGTGCGAAGATCAACCCGCTGGCTGTCGCCCGTATCCTGTTGGAACACATGTCGACCATCGGAACGCCCGTGTCCGACAGCATCATCTACCGGCGAATCCTGCGATCGGAGATCTACCGGCCAGCCGGCTCCAGCCTGCGCGAGTACGCCGCACTGACGCCGCGCCCCGACGGCAGTTGGTGGGCGAAGGCAAAGTTTCTCCGTGACGGTCAACTCCACAAGAGCATCCGTCCGGCAACCGATCAAGAACACGCTCTGGCCCTCGTCGGCGACGCGCTCGGTCACAGGCCTCTCGACAAGGTTGGTCAGCTGCTGCGCAGCACCTGGGACCTTCCTTCACCAACGGACCAGGACGGCCACTGGTCAACCATCACAGTAGACACAAGCACCCTCGCCCCGTACCTGGGAACGCTTCAGCAGGTCGAGATCGAGTACGGAGCGTGCCTCACCGCGGCCCCCGCAACCACCGGCTCTCCGCCGGTCCGCCGGGCTGTGGAATCGACAGCAGGCGCTGTCGCCGATGCGCTTTCAGCTCACGGTATTCCCCATGCCCGATTCGGCCAGAGCAAGGTTGAGCACTTCCTCAACAACGGGCGGAACGATGACTGCGAATGATGGAGTGATGCCCGTACTCGACGCCGTACTGGCGGGCCGCGACACGCCCGCCGCGCTCGACGCCTGGTGCAGGGAAGACGTCACTGTGCAGCTCAGTGGGTTGGCCATTCAGCTCCGTGCGTCGTCCAGCACGACAGCGAGGTACACGAGGAGCCTGTTCACGCCAGGCAGCTCCTTGTGGAACGCCCATGACGATGCCATCTCGTCCACCATGACGATGCGAACCATCGCCCTTCCCACCAACCGCGTCATCGCGCTCGCCGAACGCGTCCGTCTACGCGCCGCAGACGTCCCACGGGATGTCAAGATGCATGCCCAGGCTCCGGCCAGGTGGCATCGAACTGCTGCCGGCCCGGTGCTCGTCACCGACACCGGTGCGGCGATAGCCCCTCAGGTGGTAGCTCGGCACGCCGACGGCTACACCGTGATCACGGTCGACGATGCGGACGCGGCGATGAATGCCGCCCGGCACCTCCGCGAGATCGGCTACCGGCGGGCCGAGAACGACGGCTGGGTCTGCCTGCACGCTTCAGCTGCCACCATCGACGGCCGCGGCATCTTGTTCGTAGGCAACTCCGGCGCCGGCAAGTCCAGCCTCGCCCTCGCCGTCGCTGCTGCCGACGACGGAGCTTTCCTCGCCAACGACCGCACCATGATCGCGATATCTTCGGACGCCGCTCCGCAAGCCATCGCGATGCCCGGACCCATTCGACTTAACGGCGGAACGCTGAGCGCCCTCGGCTTGAGCCACGCCAGCCGGTGGAACCTTGCCCGTCCCAAGCCGGCATCTGGCTCGGACTGGCAGAGCTTCCAGGGGAGCAACAAGCTACACATCTTGCCCGAGGAATGGCGTGAGCGCACGGGCACGCCGCTGTCATCCAGTGCGACAGTGGAGCTCATCGTCTTCCCGCAGGTCATTTACGGCAGCCGCAAGATCGACTCGTGTTCGACTCCAGTCGACCGAGCTCGGAAGTTATTGGCGGCCCAGTGCATGTCACCCGGCGACGATATCTACGTGTGTGACTGGTTGAGTATCCGCCACAGAAATACCGTCGAGCAGGCTGTCAAGTCTGCAGCTGTTCTCGACGCGCTTGCACGCCGACCCTCCGTGGACCTCCACTTCGGTACTGATACTCCTTATCGGAACGTGACGGCAGCCATCAAGGATCGGCTGGACGCATTGTCGCGCACATGAGGCAAATCCCTGCGAACAATCGGCTCATAATCCTGCCGGGTGCCGTAATCAAAATGTACCGCGAAGCATGGCGAGCTGAAAACGAAAGGGAAGCCCTGCGGCGCCTCGGTGACGCCTGCATATTGGCACCGTCTGAGCGGCGCTCTGGTCGTATCGGCAGTCGCAAGTTTCTTATAATGAGCCGGATGCGCGGAACGATGACAAACAGAACAGAGGAGGCGGCAATACGAATAATTGCGTATCTGCGATCTGTCCATGAGCTCGGCGGGCCTGGCTTTGGCCGGCTCTGTGCGCCGCTCATGCCACGATGGAACGGCTATGTCCGTCAACGCCTGACTTCCTACCGAAACGCATTCTGGAGCAAAGGGCTTAACGAGGTCGCAAAGAACGCTGACGCCCTTGTCCACCGTCGGCTCCCCGAACCACCCGTGCCATGCTTGTTGCACAACGACCCGGAGCCGGGAAACTTCCTCGAAGGTTCTACCGGCATTGCAGGACTCGACTGGGAACTGGCCATCTACGGCGACCCGGACCTCGACTACGCCCGGGTCGGCTATGCGCTTGGAATCCGTCCAGCCCGATTGCTCGATCTTCTTGACCATCAAGGGGTTGTGTTCGACGAGCAAGCGCTACTTATTTACCGCCACGTCCACTTGCTCGGTCGTCTCATGTCGTCGATCACCGCCGCTCCGCCGAATATGCTGGCTGCTCGGCGTTACCTAAGGGACTTGAGAGCATGTGCCGATGACCTTACGTGATTAGGTTCGCTGCGGGGAATTGTGGATTCGCCCAACTACGCGTAGTTTGGAGAAGTTGTG
The DNA here is from genome assembly GCF_049841675.1 of Micromonospora sp. DT4. Classification (NCBI taxonomy): domain Bacteria; kingdom Bacillati; phylum Actinomycetota; class Actinomycetes; order Micromonosporales; family Micromonosporaceae; genus Micromonospora; species Micromonospora sp. DT4. Next base: position 4,632 of record NZ_JBNCKT010000068.1, on the reverse strand, counting down.
TTGGGGCCAGTCGGAGGCGATACTTCAGCCAAATCTTCTTGCTCGCCGCAGGAGCCTTGTCATCACGGTTATCCGCCAGCCGACTTCAATCGTTACCGAGCGGTGCTCTTCGACTGGGACGGAACTCTCGTCAACAGTCACCCCATCAACTTTCGCGCGCTGTCTCAAGCCTGTGAGCGATGGGGGCTCGATCTCCGGGAAGAGTTCTATACCTCTCGAATAGGCACCTCTGGCAGCGAGTTGATCTCAGAGCTTGCTGGAGTCGCCGGTATCGTTGCGCCAGTCGAAACCATCGTTGCCGACTGTATCGATCGGATTGTTGAGAGGGTATCCGGCCTGGAAGTCTTCGCTCCAGTCGTCGAACTCGCGATGGTCTTCCATGGAGAAGTTCCGTTGGCTCTTGTATCGGGAGGCGCTCGTAGGGTCGTCGATGCCGGCCTCGAAGCCACTGGCCTGCGGCGTCTTTTCGACTATGTGGTAACCGGGGAGGATGCCCAGCGCGGGAAGCCCAACCCGGAATTGTTTCAACTCGCCGCGCATCGACTGGGCACTGCACCTTCGACCTGTCTCGTCTACGAGGACTCGCCTGAAGGCATTCAAGCGGCCGACGCGGCCGGCATGCACGTTGTGGACGTCCACTGTTTTCGCCGCCGCACTGCAGGAATCGGCGACCCGGTAGCGGTTCCGTCTTGACAATACAATTAGTCTTCCAACGCCGGCTTCCTGGAGCATGTGCTGCTGGTTTCGACGACGCAGATGGCTGGTCGCCTGCTACGCCTGCAGCTCTGCACGGCTCCGGGCGAGTTCCTTGCCGTAGCTGACGGTCGCAACGTTTTGCACCCCTGAAGCTGCTCGCATCGCGGCGGTTGTCTGCGGTGCTGACCGCTTCGGCCGCTGTCTGGTGGCCTCGCAAGGAGCCCGGTAGGTTCAGCTGTCGAGCACTTCCACTTTCATCGATTGGGGATGCCGCCACGTGTCGCAGATCGAGAAGATCACCGGTGAACTCCGTGCGTTGATGGCCGGGGTCGAACGCGCGCAGGGGTTGGCAGCCGCCGCCGATAGTCAGGCGCAGGAGGTGGCGTTGCGGGCTGCGGGTGCGGGCTTCGTTGCGGTGGCTGCGGGTGTGGCGCGGGTGCGCAACGCGATCACGGGCATCCAGGGCGGCCTGGGAAGTCTCGCCGGTTCGATCGGCGAGGCGACGAAGGCCACCGCAGCAGTGCCGAACGAAGCCACCCCCCAGGAGACGATCGCCGGGCTGGCGCCGGTGCAGAGCGCCGTGGACGCCGCTCGTGACGCGGCGGCCGGGGCCATCACCGGAGTCGGTGGGGCGCAGCAACTCGTCGCCATGGTCCTGCAGGGCGGGCAACCCGGGCCCCTGTTGCAGGCCCTGGAGGCCATCAAGCAGGTCCTGGTGCTGGTCGTGCAGCGCACCGGCGGGGCCCGGCAGGCCGTCGAAGGGGCGATCGCGCAGGCCCGGCAGTTGGGCTCGTCGGGAAACTAACGGGGGCTGGCGGTCATCCACCGACCAGCCCCACCCCTGCTACCACCGGCGACCCATCCCCGACGACCCCCACCCTGGGCGGAACTGTCTCCGCGAACCCTGACGGGGCAATCCCGTGGGCCAGGCGTCCCACCGGCGTCGCCGGCGGGTCGCCTACCGGACGTCGAACCCGGATCTCGCCAAACGAAAAGCCTCGGGAGCGGCGTGCCCTGGAGTTGGAGAACGAGTGTGCCGACAAGGCCGCTGGCAAGGGGTACCGGGTTCACCAGAACCCCACGAGGCAGGAGGTTGCGGACGCGCGACGCGAGACCGGGGATTCTGGGAGGCCGGAGAAGGCACCCGATTTCCTCATCGAGGGGCATGTCTTCGACTGCTACGCGCCCACTGCTCCTGTTCCGGCCCGCGCCGTCTGGAGCGCGGTGTCCAGGAAGGTCGACGCCGAGCAGACCCAACGCGTGATGTTGAACCTCCACGACTGGCGCGGAGACCTCGCTGCTCTGCACAAGCAGTTCCACGACTGGCCCATCACGGGGCTGAAGGAACTGGCGGCGGTAACGCGCGATGGTGCGATTATTCAGATCATCCGGCGAGACTGATGAAGGGGTGCAGATGGCTGTCGAGTACCGGCTGACGCTGGCGGGCCACATCCCACTCGAGCAGGTGGCGGAGCTGGCTGCCCCAGGAGCAGTCGAGACGTCCACGGCGTCCGGCGGCAGGATGCTCAGCGCCGACCTGAACGACGAGCACGGGTATGTCGTGGACATCACCGGCGGCAGGCACGGCTACTACTGCGCCGAGGATGACGGTGGTTCCCTGTGGCAGTGGGAGCCGGAGGCCTACGTCGACGTCAGCTTCTCCATGCGCAAGGACACCCTGGTCGACAAGGGCAAACCCCACATGCTGGCGACCGTGGCCAGAATCCTCACCGGCAGTACCGAGGACGCGGCCCTGACCCTCAACGGCGACGTCCTGATGCTGACGCGCGTTGCAGGGACCATCCAGAAGCACAACACCGACGGGTGGTACGACGAAGACTACGACAGAATTCTTCACCCCTGAGGGGCGTACGTCCTTGGCTGGACCCACCACAGCCACTCGCCCCCGACCAACCCGACCGGAAGTGTCTCAGTATGCGCAGCCAAGACCTCACGCCCGGACGGATGATCGGCGTCACCTTCGATCATGGCGAGGACTTCTTCACCGCCCTCGCCGACGCCTGCCGCGTCAACGGCATCCGGCACGGCTACATCCCCGTCTTCATCGCCGGGTTCAGCACGGTCGAGATCGTCGGCACCTGCCAGCGTCTGGACGACCCCCAAGCCCCAGTCTGGGACCGGGTGCACCTGGCCAACGTCGAAGCGCTCGGCGGTGGCACCATCGCCTACGACGACACCCACGACCGGATCGCGCCGCACATTCACGCCAGCGTCGGACTCAAGGAGCACAGCGCGACCGGCCACACCCGTCACCTGGTCGCCGCGACAGTCCAGTTCCTCACCGAAATGCTGATCATCGAGGTCGCTGCGCCCGTCATGCGCCGTATCCCCGAGGCGAGCCTCTACGACGTGCCGCTGTTGCGGATCGGCGACCACTGACCGGCCAGTGGCATCCACGCCCGCCACGCCGACCGAATCGTTGCCCTACGCCACGGCGTCTTGGTAGCTACCGGCCGCGACGCCTCTACCACCAGCGGCGGTTCGCCGCCTGGGATCCCGGCTGACACTCTCGGCCATGAAGCCGCCGACCAACGCGACACCGATGCCGCAGCCATACGACCCATCGGCCCGGAGGGCCGCCGCCATGAACGATGTGACCCCTATCGGCAGCCCGATTCTGATCTGCATCCGGAAAGCTTCGGTGCGGGCAAGAGCAGCCTTGCCCGGGAGTCACGACGCCGGCACGGCCGCGGCTGCGTCCTCATATGGAAAGCATATGCGGCCACGGCCGACGGTGGGAGCGGATTAGCAATACAATGAAAACCGCCAGGAAACAATGCTTCGCGTTGCACTGCCGACGGCGAAACCACTCGCTCGATTTCAGCTTGCCGAATTCATTGATTGCTGATGAGCCGCCGATCGGGATCCGCCTGACCGCCAGCCGATATGCTGATCGAGATGGTGTGTTTCGGCAGAACCCTGAGCGGCGCAAAGTTGGCGTTTCGCCCGGCCAGAACTCCGATCGCTTGAGTGACCGCTTCATTGCCGGCCAAGATCCCGTCGACAATCCGTGCCCGCTCCGAATCGAGATGATTGCGGTTCACGCCGAACGGCAGGTCTGCAAATCTGCCTGCGTCCGCAAACTCCAGCGTCAGGAGCCAGGACAGCGGGACGGTAGACTTGAAGATTCCCCCATGTGTCTGCGCAAGAGTCTTCGGCATCTCGTCTGCCTTTGCAACAAACACTCCGGCGGCCAACGTCTGACCTCCCGCTTCTAGCTCACGGTGGAGCGCAAGCCCGCGCGCGAAGTCGAAGATGTCACCGTTCATCGCGAGGTTGCGAAGGTGTGCCAGCTTCGCGGCGGTCAGCTTGTCCAGAGACGACGGACGCGGGCAGTAGAGGAGGTATTTGACCAGATCGCAGCCAAGTAGCTCGTTGAGATTCATGATGCGGCCATGCTGCTTCGGGTCGGACGATTCAAATCTGGAGGCCTCGGAGTACTGAACTCCCGGACCCCGCGGAAACAGACGCTTCGCCTGGAGGAGTAGCGAACTGGTCCAAGAGTTAGTCGGCACGAAAGAGTCCTGGTATTTAAGTACCATGCCGATTTCCGATTGTGTCACCCAGTTTTCTATCTGCGCCGAGTACTGGTGCGTCTCGATAGTGAAGTCAACGCTCGCAAGCGGCATGGCGAGACCGAGGTCGCGACGAAGTTGCTCCAGCGAATAATCCAGATGGTACTCTTCCGAGTAATCTTCGTCGAGAAGATCACACAGCTCCCTCGTGATAGCTGATTCATCCCATGGAATTTTGCGCATGAGCTTGCGGGCGACGGAGGCGTCTATGCCGTCGAGGAATCTCAAAAGGAGCGGAAGGGCGGCAACTGGAAGCATCAGAGGTACGTATTCAGCTTGAGTTGATCGGCTGAGCGGGGCTGCGGTCTACTGTGGTGGCTGTGGCTGGCATGATCTTGGA
>NZ_JBNCKT010000067.1:9448-32182 GCF_049841675.1 Micromonospora sp. DT4 | reverse complement strand
GGGAAAGCCGACGCGCGTCCCGCACCGTAACGCCCATACACCCCAAACGATCACAAACCATTTGGGTTACGGGTCAAATAACACGTCTTCTGGTGAACGCGGTGGTGGTTCTCCACGTCGGTGGCGATGTCGACTACATCGCGGAGGACCACTTGCGTAATCAGCCCTATCCGGAACCGCCGCTGTGGCTCCCGGCAGCCGAGACGGCCCAGGCGCCGGTACTCCGCGAGATGAATTCGCCGTGGTTGCCGACGCTGGCGGGAATCTGGGCGGCGAGCATGACGCTGTTCGCCTATGCGCCCGTCGCCACGTCCATCAGTCGCAGGCTCCGTGGCGAGCGGCGGGCGAATGTCGTCGAGGAACTGTTCACGCAGACGATGGTCGGTGTCTACCCTGGCGCGAAGCAGGACCAACAGCGACTCCACCCGCCCAGGTCGAAGAACCAGCAGCTCTCTTACGAGTCGACCTTCCAACGGCGGAACCCGCTCCACTCGACGGCTGTCTACACCGTCGTCGTACGCGATCTGCTCCGGATTCAGGAACTGTTCTACCGAAGACTGAACCATCCTGAACGGATCTCGTACTGCCGCGACGCGAGCGACTGCATTGCTGCGCAGTTGGCGCCGGACGGGCGTATCCCGCAGACATACGAGGAACTGGATTTCCATCATCAGGCCATCGTCGAACGCCAGATAGCCGTCGACAGGCAGTTCTTCAGGTTGTATGAAACGTTCAGCGAGCGGCAAGTGGCTGGCGTACCGATCGGTGAGCTGACTCCGATCAGCGCCCCGGCGCTGCCGTCCGTTGTCGTGGACGCGCTGGGCCTGGTCGAGACCACCAGACCACCGTTTCCCAGCTTGGCGCCGTACCACCTGACGGCCCATTCGATGGCCGTCGACTGACGGGTCCATGCACACATCGGCTGGAGTGCTCCGCGCAGTCGGCACGGAGCACCGGCCGGCCGGTGGACCTGGCAGAGGCGCACCGCATCGTTGACGCCTTCACCCAGCCGTACCGGTACGCCGCCGTCAGGACGCCGGCTTCTACGACGACGCCGGATTCTGCGAGCAGTGCGACGCCCCGTACTGCTTCCACCACTGGTGACTGTCAGCGCGCGGCCGGGGGGCGGGTAGGGGGAAGGCCAGCCCCGAGTGTCGAGAACGGCCAGGGCGCATCGTCCCAGGGGAGAATGCGGCGACAGACCGCACCAGGGGAAGGGCACCAGCATGGCGATCCGGCGGATGGACAACGTCCTCATCGTTGTCGAGGACCTTGACGCGGTCATCGCGTTCTTCGTCGAGCTCGGCATGGAGTTGGAGGGCAGGGGGCCGGTCGAGGGCCGGTGGGTGGAGCGTGTCATCGGCGTCGAGGACGTGCGACAGGAGGTCGCCATGCTGCGGACCCCGGACGGCCAGGGCAAGGTCGAGCTGGCGATGTTCCATGCGCCGAAGGCGATCCGCCACGAGCCGGAGGACGTCCCGGCGAACACCCTCGGCATTCGTCGGGTCATGTTCGCCGTCGACGACGTCGAGGACACGATCGCCCGGCTGCGCCGCCACGGGGCGGAACTGGTCGGAGAGGTGCAGCGGTTCGAGGACATCTTCCTGCTCTGCTACGTCCGCGGCCCCGAGGGCATCGTCGTCGGGCTGGCCGAGGAGCTGCGCTGAGTGCCGCCGCGCGACCGCCGCTGTCGGTCGGGAGCCAACAACTTCAGGGTTGTTGCGGCCTCACGGGCCGGGGAGACCACGGCATCCCTGAAGCCCTGAAGCCCTGAAGTTGCGCGGATCTTGGAGCCAGCGCGGCCGAGCAGGCTCCGACGAGGCGGACCTGATCCGTCGACGTTCGCACACTGCGGGCCAGCGATCCTCGGCGACCCGTTCGGTGCCAGTGGGGCCTGCTCCGCCTCGCAGCGGAGCAGGCCCCAGGTCATCTCACGCCGCTCGCGCGACGCGTCCCCCGAGCGGCAGCCCGGCTCCGGGTCAGGCCGTCGCCACCCCGAAGAGGTGGATGACGCCATCCTTGGCGGTGGTGGGAAGCGTCAGACTCGCGAGCCGCTTGCCCGGCTGCAGGTCGATCGGTGCCGTCGCGAAGACGTACGTCACCACCGGCTCGACTCCCGTGCCCATCTTGTCGCGGTACGTGGTGTGCACTGCCGTCGCGTTGCCGAACGACGGCTGATCGGACCCGCCGCCCAGCGTCCAGTCGCTGAGGCCGATCGTCGCCTGCTGCGTGGTGCCGTCGGTGTACGTCAGCGTCACCGTGCCGCTGGTGGGACCGAAAGCGGCGCTGCCCAGCAGGCTCAGCTTCGTGTCACCCTCGGCGGCCTGGACGCTGAGCACCTGACCGCCGCCGCCGACCAGGATGTTGTCCGGGTCGCCGGGGGCCACGTTCGGCCAGGTGAAGTCGAACCCGTTGACCGACACGGTGGAACCCGGCTTCACCCCGGCAGCAGCGAGCGCCTTGGCGGAGTAGCTCCAGCCTCCGGTGTCGAAGTTGGCCTGCGGATCGGTGTCGTCGGCCGAGATGCCGTTGTTGTTGAGGTTCCACAGCACGCTGTCGCGAACGGCCACCGTCACGGGGATCGTCACGGTGGGCAACGGCGTACCGGAGGTGGTGGCGGCGGTGACCGTCACGGCGTAGGCGCCGGGCTTGAGGCCGGCCGGTGCGGAGACGGTGAGCTCCTTGCTGCCCAACCCGTCGCCGGTCAGCGTGAACTCACCCTGGGCGGGGGTGACGGTCAGCCCGGCGGGCGCGCTGACCTTCCAGCGCGCGGTGGTGGGAGCCTCGGTCAGCGCCTGGATCTTGTACGTCGTCGCCGAGGTGCTGCCCGGCTCCACCTTCAGCGTCTGCGGGCTCGCGCCGGTCAGGTACGGCCGCCGGCCGTCGCCGTACGAGGGCGGGGCGTCGGCGGGGGAGCTGCCCCACGTCGTGTTCGGCTTGTCGCCGAGCACGTAGTCGACGGTGCCGCCCTTGTTGACGAGGGTGTCGGGGACCCAGCTCCGGTTCGACTTCTTACCGTTGACCTTGACCGACTGGATGTACGTGTTCTGGGCCGAGGCGTCCGGGGCGTCGATCGTGATCTTGCGGCCGTGGCCGGCGTCGATCACCGCGCGCCGGAAGAGCGGTGCGGTGAGCACCAGATCGGCCCGGCTCGGGTTCTGCGGGTACATGCCCAGCGCGGAGAAGACGTACCACGACGACATCGTGCCGGCGTCGTCATTGCCCGGGATGCCGCCGGGGGTGTTGCCCCAGAGCTGGTCCATCACCGCGCGGACCGTCTCCTGGGTCTTGTAGGGCGTGCCGAAGTAGTTGTAGAGGTACGGCGCGTTCATGTCCGGTTCGTTGGTGGGGTCGTACCGGGTGAGGTCGCGGGCGGAGAAGTCATAGATGCCGGCGGGGGTGCGGAAGAAGGCGTCGAGGCGCTGCTCGGCCGCCTTGTTGCCGCCCATGGCGCGGGCGAGGCCGGCGACGTCGGAGTAGACCATCCAGGTGTAGCGGGCGCTGCTGCCCTCGACGAACCCGCTCTCGGTCGACGGGTGGAAGGCGCGCTCCGCCCAGGTGCCGTCGGCCTTGCGGGAGCGCGGGTAGCCGCCCTGTGCGGTGGCGGTCAGGTCGAAGACGTTGCTCCAGGTGCCCGACCGCTTGCGCAAGGCCCGCTGATTCGCCTGGTCGCCGACCTGTCCGGCGAGCTCGGCGAGCGCGAAGTCGGCGACCGCGTCCTCCATCGTCTCGGCCGCGCCACCCCAGCAGGAGCAGCCGTCGGCCGGGACGTAGCCCAGGTCCAGGTACTTGTCGAGGGCGGGACGCTGACCGACGCACGCCACATTGCAACCGGCGCTGTCGGAGTCGTTGGCGTTCGGCACCGTCGCGGCGGTGATCAGTGAACGGAGAGCACCCTTGACGTCGAAGTCCCGCCCGCCGAAGGCGTGGATGCCGGCGACCGCCGGGGCGGACGGGTCGCCGGACATGACGCTCGTCTTGCCGTGCTGCAGCAGCCAGCGGTCCCACTCCCCGCCACGCTGGGTGGCGTAGTTGAACAACGACTGCGCATAGTCGCTGCCGGCCTTGGGGTTGACCAGCGTCATCAGCTGCACCTGGGCGCGGTACTGGTCCCAGCCGGAGAAGGTGCCGTACTGCGCGTCCTGGCCCTTGGTCAGCCGGTGCGGCTTGCCGTCGGCGCCGAGGTAGCGGCCGTCCACATCGCTGGTGAGGGTGGGTTCGAGCATGGAGTGGTACAGCGCCGTGTAGAAGGTGCTGAGCTGGTCGGCGGTGCCGCCACCGACCTTGATCTTGCCCAGCTCATGCTGCCAGGCCGCCGTGGCCTCCGACCGGACCGTGTCGAAGCTCTTCTTCGGCGGGTTCTCCGCCTGCAGGTTGGCCTCGGCGTTCTCCAGGCTGAGGTACGAGATCGCGACCTTCACGCCGACAGTCGTGGTGCCCTTGGCGAAGGTGACGTAGGCGCCGGATCCCTTGCCGGGCACGGGATTGCCCGCGTCGAGGCCGGTGCCGCCGGAGGCCGTCGTGGCGTCCGGCGTCAGGTTGCCGTCCTGCCACGTGCCGACCCGGGCGAACGGCTGGTCGAAGTGGGCGGTGAAGTGCAGCGTGTACAGGGACTTGCGGTTGTTGTCGCTATGCGGGCCGCAGAAGTTGCCGGCGGTGACCGAGCCGGTGACGGTCCGGGCCGCCGAGTCCACCCGTACGGTGGCGCCGGTGCTGCCGGTCTCCGAGTTGGAGGTGCGGAACAGCATGCTGGCGGGCTGGTCGTCCGGGAAGCCGAACTGACCCGAGCCGGTGCGGGGGGTGGTGGTCAATTCAGCCGACGCACCACTGTCGAGCCCCACTCGGTAGTACCCGGCCCGCGCCGTCTCGTTCTTGTGGGAGAACCTGCTCGCGTACGTCGCGTCGGAGGTGTCGACGGAAGGCGAGGAGTTGACATCGCCGACGTACGGCATGATCGGAATGTCGCCGGCGCCTCCGTTGCAGCCGACCCCGTTGAGGTGGGTGAGGCTGAAGCCGCGGATCCGGTTCGCGCCGTACTCGTAGCCACCGGGCGCGGGGGTGGAGACCTGCCTACCGGTGCTGGTCTGCGGGCTCCAGGCCAGCATGCCGAACGGGCGGACCGCTCCGGGGTAGGTGTTGCCGAGGTTCGTGGACCCGATCAGTGGGTTGACGTACGCGGCGGGGTCGGTGACCAGCTGCGAAGCCGGTGCGGCCGAGGCGGGTGTGCCCGCGGAGACCGCCGTCAGCGCCGCCATGGCCACGGCGGTGGCGGCGGCGAAGGTTCGGCGTTTGGCGGTGTACGCCATGCGCGCCGTTGTGTCTGACACAGTGTTGGCCCTTCGGTTGGCACCGTGTGCGTGAAGCTCGATGGGGGTGACCCGTCCCGCTTCCTCTCTCAGATCGGAGCCGCACACGGTCGTGACAACGTTGTCTAATCCGCGATGATGCTTCCCTTCCCTCAAGGGACTGTCAAGATCCCGATTCCGATCGGGCCTGCATCGGGGGCGCGTCGCGCGGTGCTTGCGCCGTATTGACGAAAGGCGGCACCAACGACGGCGGCACGGCCAGCGACCGTCCGTCGCCTTCGTTACGCTCCGGGCATGTTCCGTGCGGCCCGGCCCGACGACTTCGCGCAGATCATCCGTCTCTACCGACAGTTGAACCCGGACGATCCGATGACAGGCTCGCGGAACCCTGCGACGCACGCGTTCCACCGTGCCTGCGGGTTCTCCGCCGACGTCAAGACGGCGTACCTCGCGCGCCCGTCGAAACTGGAGAGCTAACCAGGAAAGGTTTCACGCAGAGCCGGGTCCAGCGCGCGGCCGGTCGTCGGCTCGATGAACAACTCGGCGAGCAGGAGATCTGCGAGGTAGGTGGGGTTGATGCCGGACTCCTTACGACCCAGGGCCTGCGACGCGCCGCCGAGTCGCAGGGCCGCCCGCGCCGCACCGGCCGGCAGCCGCGCGACGCGGCGGCTGCGGCCCACCGCCTCGGCGATGCGCGCGAGCATGTCGTGCCAGGTGAGGTTCTCGTCGGCGATCGGGATGTCCGCGCCGCTGGCCGCCGCGAGGGCGTCGGCCGCGACCTCGGCGACGCTGCGGGCCGACGCCGCGGCGCTTCCGCCGGTCGGCGCCACCAGAGGGGTACGCGAGCGCGCCCACCGGTCCAGCGGGCCGGCCCAGTTCGGCAGCCGGTCGCCGACCCGACCGAAGACGAAGGGCAGTTCGAGTACGGCGACCGGCAGACCCGGGCCGGCGGCGGCACGCCCCTCCCGGGCCTGCTCCAGGCGGCAGCGAATGTACGTGTGCCGCTCGGCGAGTCGCCACTGCGGATGCAGCCGGTCGAAGTACGTGTAGTACGAGCCCATGATCACCCCACGGGTGAGGCCTTCCGCGCGGGCGGCGGTGAACAGGCGTACCACCGGATCGACGTTGTCGCGGCGGAACTGCGGGTAGATCGGCTTGGGCAGGGGCCGCTGCTCGTCGGTCCGGGTGGCGTACACGACGCCGTCGTGCCCGGTGAGCAGCGACCGCAGGTCGTCGGTCGAGGCGGCCCCGACATCCAGCAGGTGGTCAACCCCCTGCTGGGCGGTACGCGCCACCGCGGTCGTGGCATGCCCACGCTCCCGCAGCACCTCCACGACGTGCGCGCCGATCAGGCCACTGCCACCCACCACGAGAATCCGCACGCTGAATCGTCCACTGCCGAGCGGGGTGCGTGTCAAGTACGGAGCTGCGGATGCGACGGCGGCGAGGCGCGACCAGAATGGCGACCGGAGGTGATCGAGGATGATCGACCAGGAGAGCGTTCCCCGGCTGACGTCGGTGGTGCTCGACGGCACCGACGTGCGGGAGTTGGCGGAGTTCTACCGGCAGCTCATGGGCTTCGTCTACCGACCCGGCGACGAGCCCCCGACGGACGGCCGACCCGACGAGCGCGGTCGTGACTGGTTGGTGCTCAGATCCCCGGACGGTGGCCCACAGATCGCGTTCCAGCAGGTCGACGACCTGCCCGAGGCGACGTGGCCGAAGAACGACGTGCCACAACAGCTACACCTGGACCTGACCGTCGAATCCGTCGACGAACTGCTGGTCCAGCACGAGCGCGTGCTACGCCTCGGCGGCCGGCTGCGCTACGACCGCATCGAGGACCCCGACGAGCCGCTGCGCGTGTACGCCGACCCGGCGGGCCATCCGTTCTGCATCATGGTGGGATAGTGGCGGCGACGACGCCGTCCGTACCCGTGCATGGCACACGTGCGCGCGTGGTGCGGACGATGGTCGAGAACGGGGACGAGGATGCCGGAACCGCGCGCCTTCTGGCTGGACGAGCAGTTCGACCGTGAGCACGGCACCGACGGGCACGGCCGCTACGAGGCCGAAGTGCACCGCCGGATCGGCGAGTTCGCCGAGACCTGGGGCGACTTCGCGCCGGTCGCGTTCGCCGCGACCGCCTGGCGGGTGGCCAGCGAGCTGTCGCCCGGATTGGTCCGCTGGCACCGGCGCATCCTCTCGGCGACTTGCGAACGCAGCCCGTGGGACGGCGGCATGGTCTGTGCGGTCACCGTGGCCTCCCGCTGGCCGGCGGAGCTGACCTGGAGCAAGCAGTGGCAACGCGACCGTGGCTGGCATGACTGGCCGCGGCTGTTCGGCCAGTTCACCACGCCCACCGAGCAGGACCGGACGCGCCGCCCGCACCTGCGTGCGCTGCTCCAGGTGGACGCGCCGCTGCCGCTCGACGGCCTGCCGCCGACGCCCGACGGACCGGACGACCACGTCCCCGCTGCGGCGCACCGGGCGGTCGTGGTGCTGGCCCGGGAACTCAACGACCTGCTGGCGCCGGTGATCGGGCAACTCGACAGCGGGGTCCCCGCCGGCTCCTGACGGCGGGGACCCCTTCTCGACGCGGCGCGTCGGCAGTCGATGGGGTGGTGGGCCCGGCCCGGTCACCGAACGGGCCGGGCCCACCTCGTGTCAACCGGTGGTCAGGATGAACTTCTCCCAGGCCCCGGCGGACGTGCGGTTGGCGATCAGAGAACCCGCCCCGGCGTTCTCGGCGCACACGAACTGGTTGTTGACCGTGGCGCGCAGACTGACCGTCCCGTCCGAGTTGGTGACGAGCTGGAAGGTCTCCGACGCCCCGATCGACGTGCCGCTGGCGACCAACGGTGCGGCGCCAGCGCTTGTGGCCGAGACGTAGAGCCCGTTGGCGCGTGACCGCAGCGCGATGTTGCCGTTGCCGGCGTCCACCCGGTCGAACTGCTCGGTGGTGCCGACGCTGGCCTTGTTGGCGATCAACGCGGTGGTGCCGACCGCCGACACGTACTGGTTGTTCACCTGCGCCCGCAGGGTGGTCAGCGGCGTGCTGCCACCGGTGCCGGTCGTGAAGGTGAACGCGTCGACGTCGAACAGGTAGCCGGACCCGCCCTTGAACACCAGGTACAGCGTGGTCGACGCGCTGGGCGGGTTGCTGATCGTGCCGGACACCTCGGTGAAGGTCTCCCAGTTGCCGGTCACCGGCACCGTGACGGTGCCCAGCAGACTGCCGGTGGCCGACCCGGCCCGAACCTCGATCGTGCCACCGGCGCCGGCCGACGACGCACGCACGGTGATGCGGTTGGCGTTCGACAGGTTGTACGGCTGGTACGAGATCCAGTCGTTGTTCTCGATGAACCCGGCGGTGCGGCCGCCTTCGGCGCTGGTGTGGTCGGTGGCCTGGACACCCGACTGCCCGCCGAAGTGCTCACCCTGGCGGTGCTTCGGTTGCAGCGTCCTGATGCTGTGCGTGGTGAGCCCGCCGTTGTCGGTGTAGGCGGCGTCGAAGACCCCGTAGATGTTGGCCGCGGAGTCGTGCTCACCGTCGGTCGGCACGGTGATCGAGCCACTGCACCCGTTCATCGAGGTGATCTGGTGGGCGTGACTGTCGTGGCCCAGCGCGTACGTCAGGCTCACCTTGGAACAGTCGATGGTGCCGTCCTGCGGGTCGCTCACGCTGATCTGGTACGAGATGGTGTCACCGAAGTTGAACAGCTGCCCGTCGACGGGCGAGGTCAGCGTCACCGTTGGTGCCGTGTTGCCCACGGTGATGACCAGGCTCGCCGTGCCGGACAGGCCCGCCGGGTCGGTGACCTTCAACGTCGGGGAGTACGTGCCGTTCGTGGTGTACGTCTTGGTCGGGTTCGCCGCCGTCGACGTGGTGCCGTCGCCGAACGTCCACAGGTAACTCAGCGCCCCACCCTCGGGGTCGGAGCTGCCGGCCGACGAGAAGTTCACCGTCAACGGGTTTGCCCCGGACGTCGGGTTGGCTGAGGCGACCGCGATGGGGTTGCGGTTGCCGCCGCCGATGTACTCGATCCGGAACAGCGCCTGGTTGTTCGAGCCCGTGCCGTAGTCCAGCACGTACAGGGCGCCATCCGGGCCGAAGGCCATGTCCATGACCTGCGTGCCGCTCCACGGGAAGCTGGAGATCTCGCCGCGGGAGCCGTCGGCGTTGATGGCGATGGGCTTGATCCAGCGGCGGCCGTACTCGCCGGCGAAGAACTGGCCGTTCAGCGACTGCGGGAACTTGACGCTGGAGTTGAGCGAGGCGTCGTACCGGTACACCGGCCCGGCCATCGGCGACTCGGAGCCGCTGCCGAACTCCGACGGTGAGCCGGAGTCGCCGGCGTACTTGATCCAGGCCGGCTTCGCTGCGGGCAGCGTGCCGAGCCCGGTGTTGCGGAACGAGTTGTTGGTCGGCCCGCCCGTGCAGTTGTACTTCGACTGCGACGGCCCGGACGGGAAGGTGTATTCATTGTATGTTTCGGTGCTCGTGTTGCTTCCCGTGCAGTACGGCCAACCGAAGTTGCCCGGCGCCGTGATCCGGTTGAACTCCACCTGACCCTGTGGACCCCGGCTGGAGTTGGTGCTCCCCGCGTCCGGACCGTAGTCACCGACGTAGACGACGCCGGTCGCCTTGTCGACGCTCATCCGGAACGGGTTGCGCATACCCATCGCGTAGATCTCGGGACGGGTGTTGGCCGTTCCGGGCGCGAACAGGTTGCCCGACGGGATGGTGTACGTCCCGTCCGACTGCGGCGTGATCCGTAGTACCTTGCCCCGCAGGTCGTTGGTGTTGCCGGCCGAGCGCTGGGCGTCGAACTGCGGGTTGCGGTCGGTCCGCTCGTCCAGCGGCGCGTAGCCGGACGACTCGAACGGGTTGGTGTCGTCGCCGGTGGTCAGGTACAGGTTGCCGGCGGCGTCGAAGTCCAGGTCACCGCCGACGTGGCAGCACTGCCCGCGGTCGTTGGCGACCTGGAGCACGATCTTCTCGCTGCTCAGGTTGACCGTGTCGTCGCTGTTCAGGGTGAACCGGGACAGCCGCAGGTGCCCCTTCCACCTGTCCCAGTCCGACTGCGAGCCGGTGGTGGGCGCGTCCCCGGACGGGGTGCTCAGCGTGGGCGAGTAGTACAGGTAGATCCACCGGTTGGTGGCGAAGTTGGGGTCGACGGCGACGCCCTGCAACCCCTCCTCGTCGTGCGTGTAGACGGACAGGGTGCCGGAGACCTTGGTGTTGCCGGCCACGTCGGTCACCCGCAGGACACCGTTGCGGGCGGTGTGCAGTACCGAACGGTTGGGCAGGACGGCCAGGGACATGGCCTCGCCCAGCTCGGCGGAGCCGGTGGCGAGTTTGACCTGTTGGTAGTCGCTGGCGGGGATCACCACCGCCTGCGCGGCGGGGGAGTTTGCGGCCACGGCCAGGGTCACACTCGCGACGGTGGTGACCGCCGCGACGAGTGCCCGGGACCAGCGCCGGGATTTCGAAAGCATGATCGTCCTTCCTCGACGACCAGGGCCGGGGCGTGCTGGGGCGCACCACGGCCAGGTGAGGGTGGTGGGGAGCTAGCCGCGGCGCGGTCAGTTGGTGACGATGTCGAACTTCTCCCACTGACCGACGGAGGTCCGGTTGGCGATCAGCGGGGAGGAGCCCCCGTTGTCGGCGGCCACGTACCGGCTGTTCACAGTGGCCCGCAGGCTCACCGTGCCGTCGGAGTTACTGATCAGCTGGAACGTCTCCCACGCGCCGGCGCTGGCCCGGTTGGCGATCAGTGCGGAGGCCCCGGCGTTCTCCGCCGCGACGAACTGCCCGTTGCTCTTGGCGCGCAGCGCGACGTTGCCGTTGGCGAGGTTGACCAGTTCGAACCGCTCGCTGGTCCCGGCGGAGGTCTTGTTGGCGATGAGCGGGGTGGTGGCGTTGGGCGCGCTGACGTACTGGTTGTTGGCGCGGGCCCGCAGGGTGGAACCGGTGGCGGCGGGCGGCGGGGTGGTCGGCGGGGCCGTGGTCGGCGGCGGGGTGGTCGGCGGGGGGGTCGTCGGCGGGGCGGTGGTCGGCGGCGGGGTGGTCGGCGTCGTCCCCGGCGAGCAGTTGGCGTCGACCGAACCCGCGGCGACCTGGAGACCGCCGAGCAGCATCTTGGTGAAGTTCGGGTCGGTGTACGACGCCTCGGTGTGCCCGAGGCCCGTGTACCAGGCCCGACCGCCGCCGAACGCCTTGCACCAGGTGATCGGGTGGTCGCCGTTCATGGTGCCGCCGCTGTACGACGACTCGTCGAGGCTGGCGAGCACCCGCGCGGTCGACCGGGGGTTGGTGCGGTAGTTGTACCACTCGTCGGAGCGGACCCAGGTGGCGCCGAGGTGCGCGGTCGACGGGTTGGTCCGGTCCTCGATCTTCACGGTCGCGGTCTGGATCGCCGGGTGCGAGTCGAACCACGCGCCGACCAGCTGCCCGTACCACGGCCAGCTGTACTCGGTGTCGGCGGCGGCGTGCACGCCGACGTACCCACCACCGGACCCGATGTACGACTCGAAGGCCGTCTGCTGGCTGGCGTTGAGGACGTCGCCGGTTGTCGACATGAAGACCACCGCCTGGTACTGGGCCAGGTTGGAGGTGGTGAACTGGCCGGCGTCCTCGGTGGCGGTCACGCTGAAGCCGTTCGCAGCGCCGAGCTGCTGGATGGCGGCGATGCCGTTGGGAATGGCCGAGTGGCGGAAGCCGGCGGTCTTGCTGAACACCAGGACCTTGGTCAGCGGTGCCGCCGAGGCGGTGGTCGGCAGTGCGACCAGACCGGCCATCATCACGGCCAGGCCGGTGACGAGGGCCAATAAACGGGGACGGGAACGCATGGTGATGCTCCTTAGCTGAGCGTCGACCCCGGGAGGCGCGCGTGGGCGCGCCCGGGGCCACGGTGGCGGTGATGCGGAAGCCGGGCCGCCGATGCTCGGCTGAGGTGATGTGGAGCGGTGGTGATGGCGCGGTGCGCCAACCGAAGAACCCCAACCGACCAGTGTGGACGGACGGGCCGCATCGATTGACGTCGCTGACGCAGTAAACCTCTGATGTCTACGCGCCGTCAAGCCCGCCTGCTTCGGCCTGGGGCGCAGCGCGGCACGGTCGGCGCCGGTGTCGGGGGAAGCGACCTGGGGTCGGCGGTGTGTCCGGCGCCGACGGTTCGGCCCGTGGGAGGGCGACGCCGGACCCGGCCGCCTCCTGCACGGCGTCCTCGGCCGTGTCGAAGTGCCCGAAGCGGCGTACCAGCGCGCCGAGGACCTGCGGCGTCAACTCGCGTAGCAGGCCCTCGGCGGGTGTCTCGGGCACTTCTCAGCCGGCCAGGTCCTCGACGCCGTTCAGCACCGGCCGCACGTTCACGTACGTGCCGGGGGTGTCCGGGTCGACCAGGCCGGCGGCGATCTCGGTGGCCCGGTCGAAACTGGCGCACTCCACGATGGTGTAGCCCGCCAGCACCTCCTGCGTCTGCGCGTACGGGCCGTCGGTGACCACGGGCGCCCCGCCGCGTACCCGCACGAGACGGGCGTGCACGGGCTCGCTGAGGTGGTGGGGTGGGGTGGTGGGGTGGGGTGGGTTACTGGCCGTAGGAGAGGCGGAGGCGGTTGTTGATCAGGTAGTTGAGGCGGTGGCGGAGGTAGCCGAGGGTGCTCTCGCTGGGCAGGTCCACGTCGGGGGTGGTCAGTGTCCAGCGCAGCATGCAGTCACCGGCGGGCAGCCCGCGCGATATGTCGAAACGGACCTCGTCAAGGGGTCGGTGCGGCCACAGCGACGACCACACCAGCAGCACCGGCGCGTAGCCCGCCACCACCCGTGGCGGCACCTCGTCGTCACGTAGCTCCAGCCAGGGACGACTCCCCGCCTCCTGCGGGTCGCGCAGCGACCGCCGCACGACACGCGCCGGGGCCGGCTGGCTTCTTTGGCGGCTGCCCAGCACGTGCACGACGCCCTCCTGACCGGACGGTCACCTCCGCCCCGGGTCATTGTGGCGGCCCGACACCACACCACGCGAACCGCCCGGGCCGGTCGGTGCGTGAACCGCCGGGCCGCCCGGTGCGTGAATCCGAGGGCGGGCGTGGTGGTCGTACCGTCGGGGTATGGCGTGGTGCGGGCGCCGATGTCTGGGGAGGCACAGTGGGGGCATGGTCAGGACGCGACTCGCGGGGACCTCTGGTGGGCCTGGTGATGGTCGCGCTGGTGTCGCTCGCCTGCGCCGGCGGTGGGCTGACCGAGCCGGAGGGCGAACGTCCGGGGGCGAAGCCGCCGGCCACCTCGCCGCAGCCGAACACCACCCGCGCCGACAGCACCACCAGCGTGGCTGAGTTCAAGCAGGACGTCGCCGACGCGCAGGCGGTCGCGGAGCGCTACTGGGCGGCCCAGTTCAAGGCGTCCGGGCAGCGCTTCCAGCCCATCCGACGGGTCACCCCGTACCAGCGGGCCGGCGAGGTCTCCTGCGGCGGCCAGCCGCTGCCCCGCAACAACGCGGTCTACTGCTCGCAGGGCGACTTCATCGCATACGACATCGCCTGGTCGGTGGCGGCCTTCCGCGAGGTCGGTGACGCGTTCGTGTTCTACCTGCTCGGTCACGAGTACGCCCACGGCATCCAGGTACGCCTCGGCATCAACTACAGCTTCACCATCCAGCAGGAGTTGCAGGCCGACTGCATGGCCGGGGCGTACCTCGGTGACTCGGTGCGCTCCGGCGACCTGACCCTCGCCGAGGGCGATCTGGACGAGTTCCGCGAGGGGGTGGCGGCGGTTGGCGACGACCCGGACCAGCCGTGGTTCGCCGAGGGCGCGCACGGCACCGCCGAGCAGCGCACCGACATGTTCTTCCGCGGCTACGAGCGCTCGCTCAAGGAGTGCGACCTGAGCTGAGCGGGGTTGCCCCGGTCACCCCGGAGGCTGTTGCCGCCACCGGCGACGGGCCGTGCTGGCAGGATCGCCGGTGTCAGGCCACGACCCTGGAGGATCCGCTGAGCAGCCATCACCCCGCCGCCGTGCTCTTCGACATGGACGGCACGCTGGTCGACAGCGAGAAGCTGTGGGACATCGCGTTGCAGGAGTTGGCCCGCGAGTACGGCGGGGAACTGTCCGCCGACGCCCGCCGGTCGATCATCGGCACCGCCATGGCCGAGTCGATGCGCCTCCTGCACGACGACCTGGGGCAGCCCGAGCGCGATCCGGACAGCAGCGCGGCGTGGATCAACGCACGGATCCTGGAGCTGTTCCGCACCGGTCTGCCCTGGCAACCGGGCGCGTTCGAGCTGTTGCACGCGGTCCGCGCGGCGGCAATCCCCACCGCGCTGGTCACCTCCAGCCCTCGGGCGCTTGTCGAGATCGCCCTGGACACCCTCGGTCGGGACAACTTCGATGTGGTCGTCGCCGGTGACGAGGTGGTCGCGGCCAAGCCGCACCCGGAGCCGTACCTGACCGCCGCACGGCGCCTCGGTGCCCCGATCGAGCGGTGTGTGGCGATCGAGGACTCACCGACCGGGGTGGCCAGCGCGCTCGCCTCCGGCGCGGCCGTGCTGGCCGTACCCGCCGAGGTGCCGCTGCCCGCGATCGCCGGCGTGCACCAGGTGCCGAGCCTGACCGGCGTGGACCTGGAGGCGCTGGCGGCGTTGCTGACCGACCGGGCCGCGACGACCGGCTGACGCGGTCGACGCCCCCGGACGTGGCCCAGGACGGACGCGACCCCCGACGCCGCGAGTGGCGTCGGGGGTCGCGGAGTGCGCCCGTCAGTCGTGGGCGATCGCGCCCAGGACGTTGATCCGGGCCGCCCGCACGGCGGGGACCACGGCGGCCACCACCCCGATGATCGCGGCGAGACCGAGGAAGACGCCCATCTGCCCCCAGGGCAGGATCAGGTCGGTGATGCCCTCGTCCTTGAGCGCCTCGACCACGGCGGCGCCCAGGCCGGTGCCGACCGCCACGCCCAGCAGCGCGCCGAAGACGGAGATCACCACCGCCTCAACCGTGATCATGCCCATGGTCTGCCCACGGCGCAGCCCGATCGCTCGGAGTAGCCCCAGCTCCCGGGTGCGCTCCAACACCGACAGCGCGAGCGTGTTGACGATGCCCAGGACGGCGATCACGATGGCCAGCGCCAGCAGGATCTGGATCATCGTGAGCAGCCCGTCGAGTGAACTCGTCTGCTGCTTGATGAACGCGTCCCGGTCGGCCACCGACACCTCGGGGCTGTCCGCGAGTAGCGTCTCCACCTGCGGTTGCACGTCGGCCACCTGGGTGTCCGGTGCCAGCTGGATGAAGCCCTGGATGGGCTGCGGGATCGCGAAGTCCTTCGCCGCGGTCGCCGGCAACGTCACCGCATTGGTCAACTGAGACGACTCGTAGATGCCGCTGATCGTGTACGTGCGGGCCTCGCCCCGGGTCAGCTGCACGGTCACCGTCGAGCCGACCGACCAGCCGCGGGACTTCGCGGTGTCGGAGCTGGCGAGCATCTGCGTCGGTGACAGCCGGTCGATGTCACCGGCGGTCGCCTTCGCACCGAAGATCTGCCGCAGCGACGCCACGTCGCTGCTCGCGGCCACCCACGTGCCCTTGCCGTCGACGCGTGCCATGTCGCCGTACTCGCCGTCGACCATTCGCACGCCGGGCAGCGCCTTCACCTGGTCCAGCACGCTCGGGTCGAAGCTCGGCGGACGCGGACCACCCTGCTGGCCGGAGATCACCAGCTCGGCCTTGATGGTGTCCTGGGCGAGCGCGCCGATGCTGCCCTTGGCCGAGTCGAGGATCACGGTGACGCCGGTGACCAGAGCGATGCCGACCATCAGCGCGGCAGCCGTGATGGCGGTGCGGCGCGGGTTGCGCCCGGAGTTGAGCCGCCCCAGCTTGCCCGGCACCGACCAGGAGAAGATCGCGCCGAGCAGGTTCACCACCGGCCGACTGATCAGCGGGGTCAGCAGCGCCACACCGATGAACGCGAACAGCACCCCGCCCAGGATGGTGGCGAGCGTCTGGCCGCCCGCGTTGCCGCTGAGCCCCAGGAAGAGCAGGACCGCGCCGATGCCGGTGACCACCGACCCGGCCACGGTGACCTTGGTCAGCGGCCGGTCCGGCGTCGCCACGTCCTGCATGGCGGCGATCGGCGGGATCCGCGAGGCCCGCAGCGCCGGCAGCAGCGCCGCCACCACGGTGATCACCAGACCGACGCCGAACGACCCGATCACCGCGGCCGCCGGCACGCCGATCCCGGCCAGGGTCAGACCACCGGCCAGCTTGCCGAACAGGAACGCCAGCAGCGCGCCCACCCCGATACCGGCGGCCAGGCCGAGCACCGACGCGATCAAGCCGACCGCGATGGCCTCCAGCACCACCGAGCCGATGATCTGACGGCCGCTCGCACCGATGGCGCGCATCAGCGCCAACTCACGGGTGCGCTGCGCCACGATGATCGAGAAGGTGTTGAGGATCAGGAAGGTGCCGACCAGCAACGCCACGGCGGCGAAGCCGAGCAGGATCTTGTTGAAGAAGGAGAGGCCCTCCTTCAGGCTGGCCGCGGCGTCCTCGGCAACCTGCTCGCCGGTCTTCACGTCGTAGCCCGCGCCCAGGGTGCGGGCCACGTCGTCGCGCAGCGCCTCGTTTGAGACGCCGCCGGCGGCCGTCACGGTGATGCTGCTGAACATCCCCGGTTCGCCCAGCATCAGCCGCTGCGCCACCGGCGTGGTGAAGAAGACCTCGTTGACGCCACCGATGGAGTCCCGGTCACCGCTGTAACCGGCGATGCCGACCAGGGTGAAGTCCCGCTTCTTCGACTCGAACGCGGTCAGCACGCCGACCTTCTCGCCGACGTGCACCTTCGCCGTGGTGGCCAGCGACTTGTTGACGACGATCTCGTCGTCGGCCTGCGGCGCACGCCCCTCGCGCAGTTGCAGCAGGTCGCTCTCGCCAACCCAGTTCTCACCCAGTTGCGGCGGACCGAACGACGTGACGACCTTGCCGTTGCTGCCGATCACCCGCGCGCCGTCGGCGTTGACGACACCGGTCGCCCCGGCCACCCCCGGCACCTGCTTGACCTGGTCCACCACCGCGGCGGGCAGCGGAGCGGCGGTCTGCTCGCCCTCCATCTCGCTGATCTCGACCTTGGGCTTCGCCGCGACGTTCACGTCGATCTCGGAGAAGCCGTCGGCGAACACCGAGTCGAAGGAGCGGCCGAGCGTGTCGGTCAGCACGAACGCGCCGGAGACGAACATGACCCCGAGCACCACGGCCAGACCGGACAGGATCAGCCGGACCTTGCGGGCCAGCAGACTCTTGAGTGTCGCCCGGAACATCAGTTACCCACCTCGGCCGGAGTGTCCAGCTTCTTCATCGTGTCCAGCACCGTGTCGGCGGTCGGCTCGATCAGCTCCGAGACGATCTGCCCATCCGCCAGGAAGACCACCCGGTCGGCGTACGCCGCGGCGGTCGGGTCGTGGGTGACCATCACGATGGTCTGACCGTGCTCGCGCACCGAGTTGCGCAGGAACCCGAGCACCTCCGCGCCGGAGCGCGAGTCCAGGTTGCCGGTCGGCTCGTCCGCGAAGATCACCTCGGGGCGGGACACCAGCGCCCGTGCGCACGCCACCCGCTGCTGCTGACCGCCGGAGAGCTGCGCCGGCCGGTGGTCCAGCCGGTCCTGCAGGCCCACCGTCCGGATCACCGTGTCGTACCAGGCCTGGTCCGGCCTGCGCCCGGCGATCGACATCGGCAGCAGGATGTTCTCCTTCGCGGTGAGCGTCGGCAGCAGGTTGAACTGCTGGAAGATGAAGCCCACCTTGTCCCGGCGCAGCTTCGTCAGCCCCGAATCGCCCAACCCGGTGACCGTCGTCTCACCGATCGACACCGTGCCCCGGGTCACCGAGTCCAGACCGGCGAGGCAGTGCATCAACGTCGACTTGCCGGAACCCGACGGGCCCATGATCGCGGTGAAACGGCCACGTTCGAACTCGGCGCTGACCCCCCGCAGCGCGATGACCTGAGCCTCGCCGCTGCCATACACCTTCCACACGTCGTTCGCCCGGGCCGCGGCCTGCGCCTGCTGGCCTACCGTCGCGGTCACGTCATCTACCTCTTCCGTCTGCTTCGAAATGCACGCCGCCCCCCGATGGTCCGACGCGACCCTTCAATCATCGGCGCTGCTCGCGCCCGTCCCGTCCGCCCCTGGGGGGACCCGGAGCGGATTTCCTGCTGCGGGTGCACCCCCATGCCGCATCAGGGTTGCCCCTGACTCGACAGCCGGTCGACCGGTTTTGCACACTTCCCCCTCACGCCACAGGAGGGTCAACCCCGCCGCGCCGTCTCCGGTCACGGTAGGTGAGCACGGCAACCGGGCCGTCCCGCTACGGAGGGATCTTCGAGTACGCCGGGTGAGGTAGCCGCCGCGCGGCGGCTACGCCCGTGGGCGGACCAGACCAGACTCGTACGCCAGCACGACCGCCTGCACCCGGTCGCGTAGCCGCAGCTTGGTCAGCAGGTGCCCGACGTGGGTCTTGACGGTGGTCTCGCTGACCGACAGCGCCGCCGCGATCTCGGCGTTGGACAACCCCCGGGCCACCTGCACGAGCACCTCACGCTCCCGGTCGGTGAGCGCGTTGAGCGCCGCCGACGGCGTCGCCGCCGGGTCGGGCAGCAGCTCGGCGAAGCGCTCCAGCAGTCGCCGCAGGATGCGCGGCGCGACCACCGCGTCCCCGCCGGCCACCGTGCGGATCGCCGCGATCAACTCCTCGGCGGGTACGTCCTTGGCGAGGAACCCGCTCGCGCCCGCGCGCAGCGCCCCCACCACGTACTCGTCGAGGTCGAACGTGGTCAGCACCAGCACCCGCACCGGCAGGCGGGAGTCGACGATGGCCCGGGTCGCCGCCACCCCGTCCATGCGGGGCATCCGGATGTCCATCAGTACGACGTCGGGCAGCAGCCGCCGGGACAGCTCCACCGCCTCCACGCCGTCGCCGGCCTCGGCCACCACGTCCAGGTCATTCTCGGCCCCCAGGACCATGCGGAAGCCGGTACGCAGCAGCGGCTGGTCGTCGGCGAGCAGGACCCGTACCGGCCGCGCCGGGGCCACCCGATAGCTCATGTCGTCTCCCGTCCCGACGCCGTGCTGTCGCTGCGGCCATCCTCGCGTACGGCCGCCGGTGCGTCGTGGACCACCGTAGAGACGGACCCGCCGCCGTGTTCCGATCGACGCGACGCCGATCCGGTCGGGTCGGCACCCGCGGACGGATCGGAGGGCTACTCGTCGGCGCCGGGCGTCACCGGGGCGGACCGGGCGTCACGCAGCGGATCGGCGTTCGTCGCCGCGACGGGAAACGGTGGGGGAGTGCCGCCGAACGTGGGGCAGAGCGCCTGGTGGCTGCACCAGTCGCACAGCCTGCTCGGCCGGGGCCGGAAGTCCTGTCGGGCGGTGGCCTGCTCGATCGCCCGCCACAGCGCCACCACGGTGCGCTCGAAGCGGACCAGCTCGTCGGCGTCGGGCGTGTAGTCCAGCACCTCGGCGTCGCGCAGGTAGAGCAGGCGCAGCACCCGTGGCACCACCCCTCGGGTGCGCCAGAGCACCAGCGCGTAGAACTTGAGCTGGAACAGCGCCCGCGCCTCGAACGCCTCCCGGGGCGCCCCGCCGGTCTTGTAGTCGACCACCCGCAGCGCGCCGTCCGGGGCCACGTCGAGCCGGTCGAGGTAGCCCCGGATCAGCAGCTCTTCGTCGACGACCGCCGAGATCAGGCTCTCTCGCTCGGCCGGTTCGAGGCGCGTCGGATCCTCCACGGCGAAGTAGCCCTCCAGCAGCCCCGCCGCCGAGCGCAGGAACTCCACCGGGCCGGCCGGCTCGGCGTCGTCGAAGATCGCGGCCAGCTCCGGCTGCTCGGTGACCAACCGATCCCACTGGGGGGCCACCAGGTCGCCCGCCGCGGCCGGGGTGCGGCTCGACGCGGGCAGGTCGAACAGCCGCTCCAGCACCGCGTGCACCAGCGTGCCCCGGGCCTGCTCGATGGTCGTCCGCTCGGGCAGCCGGTCGATGCTGCGGAACCGGTACAGCAGCGGGCAGGTCTTGAAATCCGCCGCCCGTGACGGGGACAGCGAGGCCCGCACCGTCGTCGGCGTCTGCGCCGGGGAGGAGGACTGGGGGGTGGTGACCGGTTCCGCCGTCATGTGCGCAAAGGTTAGGGCACCGGTATGACACCGCCCGCCGCCCGCCCCGTAGGTGACCGGTCCGTAGCATCGGTGCGATGGAGCAGACATCCCCGCCTCCGCGTCGGTCCGACCGGCGACCGGGTCTGAGCGTCGGGCGTGTGCTCGGGGTGCCCCTGTACCTCAACGCCTCGATGCTCCTGCTCGCCGTGCTCGTCGCCGTGCTCTACGCCGAGTTCGCCCGCCGGCAACTGGACCTGCCGCAGGTCAGCGGCTACCTGATCGGTTTCGGGTTCGTGGTGTCCCTGCTCGGCTCGGTGCTGCTGCACGAGCTGGGTCACGCGCTCACCGCCCGCCGCTACGGCATCGGTGTGCGCGGAATCACGCTGGAGCTGCTCGGCGGGTACACCGAAATGGAGCGGGACGCCCCGACGTCCAGGATCGACCTGCTGGTCTCGCTGGCCGGCCCGGCGGTCTCGGCGGTGCTCGGCGCCCTCGCGGTCGCCGCCACGGTCGCCCTGCCCCCGGGGACCGTCGCCCACCAGCTCGCCCTCCAGCTCGCGTTGAGCAACGTCATCGTCGCGGTGTTCAACAGCCTGCCCGGGTTGCCGCTGGACGGCGGCCGGGCGCTGCGGGCCGCCGTGTGGGGCCTCACCCGCGACCGGCACCGCGGCACCGAGGTCGCCGGCTGGGCGGGACGCGTCGTCGCCGTCGGCACGGCCGCCCTGGTGGGGCTGCTGACGTACACCCACTTTCTGGCGCCGGTGGCGCTGCCGCTCATGCTGCTGGTCGCCGTCACCCTCTGGCGCGGCGCCGGGCAGTCGATCCGGGCCGCGCGGGTCAGCCGACGGTTCCCCCTGATCGACCTGGCCCAGATGGCGCGGCCGGTGTGGCCGGTGACCACCGGCACGCCGCTGGCCGAGGCCCATCGCCGCCGCGCCGAGGGCGGCCAGCCAGCCGCCGCCCTGCTGGTCACGGACTCCACCGGCCACCCGGTGGCGCTCGTCGATCCGGCCGCCGCCGCGGCCGTCCCCGCCGAGCGTCGCCCCTGGCTGGCGGTGGACGCCGTCGCCCGGTCCCTGGCCACGCTCCCCGCCCTGCCGCTCGGTCTCGACGGCGAACGGGTGATGGAGGTCGTGCAGACCCACCCGGGCGCGCAGTACGTGGTGACGTCAGGCGAAGATGTCGTCGGCATTCTGCACATCGGGGACCTGGCACAGCTCCTCGAACCCAACCGGAAGATGACACCGTGACCGCAACTCCCGCCACCGTCGGAGCCGACACCGCCCCCCGGACGTTGACACCCGTGCACCGAGGCCCGTTCCGGCCCGGCGACCGTGTGCAGCTGACCGACCCCAAGGGGCGGATGCACACCGTGACGCTGGAGCACGGCAAGGAGTTCCACACCCACCGCGGGATCCTGGCGCACGACGCGCTGATCGGGCTGCCCGACGGCAGCGTGGTGACCACCTCCGGCGGCGGCACCGCGTTCCTGGCGCTGCGCCCACTGCTCTCGGACTACGTGCTCTCCATGCCCCGCGGCGCGCAGGTGATCTACCCGAAGGACTCGGCGCAGATCGTCGCGATGGGCGACATCTTCCCCGGCGCGAAGGTCCTCGAGGCCGGCGCCGGCTCCGGCGCGCTGAGCTGCTCCCTGCTGCGCGCCGTCGGCACCGAGGGCGAGCTGCACTCGTTCGAGCTGCGCGACGACTTCGCCCAGATCGCCAAGCGCAACGTCGAGGCGTTCTTCAACGGGCCGCACCCCTCGTGGCACCTGCACGTCGGTGACGTCGCGCAGTGCCAGGAGACCGGCTTCGACCGGATCATCCTGGACATGCTCACCCCCTGGGAGACCCTCGACATGGTCGAGCGGGCGCTGGTGCCCGGCGGCGTGTTCATCGGGTACGTCGCCACCACCCCGCAGCTCTCGGAGCTGGTCGAGGCGCTGCGCGAGCGCGGTGGCTGGACCGAGCCGCGCGCCTGGGAGTCGCTGGTGCGGGACTGGCACGCCGAGGGCCTCGCCGTCCGACCCGACCACCGGATGATCGCGCACACCGCGTTCCTGGTCTCCGCGCGCAAGCTCGCCCCGGGCGTCACCGCGCCGCCACGTCGCCGAAAGCCCAGCAAGGGCACCGAGGCGTACGCGCAGCGTCGCGAGGACCTGCGCGCGGCCGAGGCGGCCCGCCAGGCCGCCGCCGCCCAGGCCGCCGCCCAGGCCGCCGCCCAGGCCGCCGCCCAGGCCGCCGCCCAGGCCGCCGCCCAGGCCGCCGCCCAGGCCGCCGC
>NZ_JBNCKT010000067.1:0-9351 GCF_049841675.1 Micromonospora sp. DT4 | reverse complement strand
CGCCCAGCCCGACGCGACGGGGGAGATGGACAGGCCGTGACCATCGGTGAGGGCGGGGAGGCGACGGGATGAGCCGACCGGGCTACGGCGGCGGCGACCTGCCCGCCGTGTTTCCGGACTGGTCGCCCTACCAGGACCTGGAGTCGGCGGCGCGCGCCTACCTCCGGGACCCGGACGTCGCCCTGGAGGCGCTCGGCGGGGTGCTGCGCGGCGCCTCGGTGCTCGGCTTCACCCTGGAACGCTTCGTCAACGAGGTCAACGGCGTGTGGCAGGAGGTCGTCGTCTGCGACGGCAGCCGGCTGATCCTCTGGCACGGCGAGGACGTGCCGCCGGGGGAGGGGCCGCCGGGCTCGATGACGTCGTCGCTGCGGGTCGTGCCCGTCTCCACGGTCACCGAGGTGGGCTGCCGACGGCGACTCAACCGCTCCGACAGCGGCGAGATCCGGGTCGACAGCATCGACGTCTACCTGCTGCTCACCTCGCTGGACGAGGCGCCGCCGAGCGAGGAGACGGCCGGTACGCCCCGGCACGACGCGCTGCGGTTCGGCAAGACCCTCGACGACGGAGGGGCCGGGCAGATCGCCCGGCTGGAGGAGTTCGCCCGGCTGGTCGCCTCGGTCGTCGGCCGCCCGATGCTCTGAGGCGTACCCCGCTGGGGTCAGCGCCGCGCGGACCGCGCGGCGCTGGCTCGGTCGTCCTCGGCGTCCGGGCCGGCGACCTCGACGCCGTCGCCGCGCACCACGTGGATGCAGTCGCCCGGGCACTCCTTCGCGGAGTCGATCACTTCGAGTCGCAGGTGCTCGGGCACGTCGACGCGGCTGCCCGGAGCCAACCGCAGCTCACCGTCGACACCCTTGACGTACGCCAGGCCGTCGATGTCGAACTCGAACACCTCCGGCGCGTACTGCACGCAGAGCCCATCGCCCGTGCAGAGATCCTGGTCCACCCAGACCTGCAACTGGTCGGTCGCGACCTCGGCCACCGGTGCACCCCCCATGTTCTCCCGTACCAGCCTCCGACGGTACCCGAACGCCCGTACCGACCCCGCAAACCACCCCTTGGCGATCAAGGTTCAGTGACGAGGGTGTTGCGTGGGACCGAATCGGGCTCGTAGCGGCTAGTGTTAGCTCAGAACGTTCAAGCCCCCCGGGGAGGTGGGACGTGGCAGCACGCAGCGACGACGCGGACTCGCGCGCCGCACGGTGGGAGAAGGAAGCCCACGATCTCTCCACGCAGGTCGCGTTCCTTCAGGAGGAACTCGCCCTGGTGCGGCGCAAGTTGACCGAAAGCCCCCGACACGTCCGGCAGCTCGAAGAGCGGCTGGCGGCCACCCAGGCACAGTTGGCGCGGCTGACCGAGAACAACGACCGGCTGGTGAGCACCCTCAAGGAGGCTCGCACGCAGATCGTCACGCTCAAGGAGGAGATCGACCGGCTCGCGCAGCCGCCGAGCGGCTATGGAGTCTTCCTGGCCAAGCACGACGACGGGTCGGTGGACGTCTTCACCGGCGGCCGCAAGCTGCGGGTCGCCGTCTCGCCCTCGCTGGACGTGGCCGAGCTGCGGCGCGGCCAGGAGGTTCTGCTCAACGACGCGCTCAACATCGTCGACGCGTTCGGGTACGAGCGGGTCGGCGAGGTGGTGATGCTCAAGGAGATCCTGGAGGGGCCGAACGGCGCGCCGGGTGACCGGGCGCTGGTGGTCTCCCACTCCGACGAGGAGCGCATCGTGCACCTCGCCGAGACGCTCATCGGCTCGGCGATCCGCGCCGGCGACTCGCTCATGATCGAGCCCCGCTCGGCGTACGCGTACGAGCGGATCCCGAAGAGCGAAGTCGAGGAGTTGGTCCTGGAGGAGGTGCCCGACGTCGACTACTCCGACATCGGTGGCCTCCAGTCGCAGATCGAGCAGATCCGCGACGCGGTCGAGCTTCCGTTCCTGCACGCGGACCTGTTCCGCGAGCACCAGCTCCGTCCGCCCAAGGGCATCCTGCTCTACGGACCGCCCGGCTGCGGCAAGACGCTGATCGCCAAGGCGGTGGCCAACTCCCTGGCCAAGAAGATCGCCGAGCGGCAGGGCAAGGAGAAGCACACCAGCTTCTTCCTCAACATCAAGGGCCCGGAGCTGCTCAACAAGTACGTCGGCGAGACCGAGCGGCACATCCGGCTGATCTTCCAGCGGGCCCGGGAGAAGGCCGGCGAGGGCACCCCGGTGATCGTGTTCTTCGACGAGATGGACTCGATCTTCCGGACCCGTGGCTCCGGCGTCTCGTCCGACGTGGAGAACACGATCGTCCCGCAGCTGCTCAGCGAGATCGACGGCGTGGAGGGGCTGGAGAACGTCATCGTCATCGGCGCCTCCAACCGGGAAGACATGATCGACCCGGCGATCCTGCGCCCCGGTCGGCTCGACGTGAAAATCAAGATCGAGCGCCCGGATGCCGAGGCGGCGAAGGACATCTTCTCCAAGTACATCCTCTCCGGACTGCCGCTGCACCCGGACGACCTCGCCGAACACGGCGCCGACCCGCAGGCCACCGTGGCCGCGATGATCGACGCCGTGGTCCTGCGGATGTACTCGGAGACCGAGGAGAACCGCTTCCTCGAGGTCACCTACGCCAACGGCGACAAGGAAGTCCTGTACTTCAAGGACTTCAACTCCGGCGCGATGATCCAGAACATCGTCGACCGCAGCAAGAAGATGGCCATCAAGGAATTCCTCACCTCCGGTCGCAAGGGCCTGCGCCTGCAGCACCTGCTCGACGCCTGCGTCGACGAGTTCCGCGAGAACGAGGACCTCCCCAACACCACCAACCCCGACGACTGGGCCCGCATCTCCGGCAAGAAGGGCGAGCGGATCGTCTACATCCGCACGCTCGTCTCCGGCGGCAAGGGCGCCGAGGCCGGCCGGTCCATCGAGACCGCCAGCAACACCGGCCAATACCTGTAGGCAGGCGCTGACACCAGCGGGGCCCGGGACGCGTCGCGTCCCGGGCCCCGCTCGTCGCACCGCGGCCCACACACGCCCACCCGACCCGGTACGCTGTGGCGCTTCCAACCCTGCGAAACGTCGAGGATCCGCGTGCCGTCCGAACTCACCGTCACCGACCCGCCGGCACGCCCCGCAGTCGACCCGCAGACCCCGCCGCCCGCCCGCCCGTACCGCCGACTGCCCGTCGCGCTGGTCGCGGCCTGGCTGGTACCCGCGGTGGTTTACCCCCTGCACCTGGCCTGGCTGCTGCCCCCGCTCGTGCTGCTGGCTACGGCCAGCCTGCTCCGCGGCGGCCGCACCCTGCTCGACCGGCTCGTGCTCGCCATGCTGCTGCTCGTCGGCGCGACCACCGTCGCCGGGCTGCTCTTCACGGTCTGGCCCTGGGGGCTGCACCCCGTCGCGGTCAGCGGTACCGCGCTCACCGCGCTCGCCGTCATCGCCACGGTGACCGGCCGACGTCCCACCCTGCCCCGGCCCGGTTGGACCGACCTGCTGCCGGTCGTCGCCACCGTCGCCGTCGTCGGCTACCTCGCGTCGCCCTGGCTGCGGGCCGGCAACCTCGCCGGGCGCCTCAGCCTGCTCGCCCTCGGCGAGGACAACTTCCGCCACGTCGCCCTCGTCGACGCCATCGGTCGGCTCGGCGGGTACGCCTTCCTCGACCCGTCGGCAGCCCGCGACGACATCGTCTCCCTGCTCGCCCGCTATCCGCAGGGCTGGCACCTCACCACCGCCGTTCTCGACGCGCACCTGCGCTCCGCCACCGGCACCCCGAGCGGGGCCAGCAGCCTCAGCCACTACGGGTGGTGGTGCTTGGCAAACATCGGCCTGTTCGTGCTCACCCTCCTCTGGGCCGCCCAACGACTTCCCGGCCCCCTGCACCCGCTGCACCGGATCGTCCTGACCGTCGTCGTCGGCGCCCTCGTGCTCGGCAGCCAACTGCCCCGCCTGCTGATCGCCGGCTACCCCAGCGAGGTGCTCGGGCTCGCGCTCGCCGTCGCGCTGACCGCGCTTGTCGTACGCCCGCTCGCCAGCAACCGGGAACAACTCGTCCTCCTCGGCGCCGTGCTCACCGGCATCGGCTTCACCTACTACCTGTTCCTCCCCCCGGCCGGGCTGCTGGTGCTCGGCTGGCTGATCGCGCACCGCCGGGAGCTGACCCACATCCGCCGGACCGTGTTCGCCGTCGGCCTGGTCACCGCCCTGCTCGCCCCGCTGCCCCTGCTGCTGGGCGTGTTCGGCGCGTCCCAGACCGAGGCGCTCGACGCGAAGGCCGGCCCGGAGCTCGCCGAGGCGTGGCGTGCCCTGCTCGGCCTCACCCCGATCGTCCTGATCGGCCTCGTGATCCAGGCCCGCCGCGCCGACCGGGCCTGGCGGCGGCACCTCGCCGCCGTCGTGGTGGCCGTCGGCTTCGCCCTCGCCATTGCCCTGGCCAACCTCCTCACCGGCGTCCAGCCTGCCTACTACTTCATGAAGGGCGTGCACCTCGCTACCGTCGGGCTGATCGTCGGCGTCGCCGCCCTGGTCCTGCTGCTGCCCGTCCCGTCCGGCGACACGCCGCGGCGCCGGATCCGCGCCGCCGCCGTCCCCGCGCTCGCCGCCGCCCTGGCCGTGCTCACCGTCGTGACCCTCTGCGGGCTCACCGGTTGGTGTCACAGCCTGCTCGTCGTCAACAAGCAGAGCTGGACCCAGCTCTGGGTCCAGCGCAGCGTCGACAAACCGTCGAGGGTCGTTCAGGTCTGCGCCGCGGCCTACCGCCGCCACCCCGACCAGCCGGGCACCGTCACCGTCGTGCTCGACCGGACCGGCTACCGCGGCTACGTGGAATCGATCTGCCTCTCCGCCCTCCAGGGCACCACCGCCCAGACCGAGCCGGCGATCTACCTGCCGATGTTCGAGGAACCTGAACGCACCCGCAAGATTCTGCGCTCGACCCGCGGTCCGATCCGCCTGCTGATCAGCGACCCGGCCGCGCAGCGACGCGTCGACAAGCTGCTGACCAGGTACCCCGACCTACGCGGCCGGGTCACCACCGTCCCAATGATCATCAAGTACTGACCGCGGCGGGCGGGCACGCGGGACGACACCCGTAACCCGCCCGCACCGGCGCGCCCCCGTCCCCGAACAGTCGGACTACGCTCGACGTGACGGGGACGGGTCGGGCGAGCGAAGCGGGTAGGTCGATGAGCGTAAGACGGATCATGGGCACCGAGGTCGAGTACGGCATCTCCGTACCCGGCCAGGCTGGAGCCAACCCGATGGTCACCTCGTCGCAGGTGGTCAACGCCTACGGGGCCCGGCCCGAGCTCAACCGGGGTGGTCGCGCCCGGTGGGACTACGAGGAGGAGTCGCCGCTGCGCGACGCTCGTGGCTTCACCTACTCCGGGGCCGCCTACGACCCCGCCGAGGCCCTCGCCGACGAGGACCTGGGCCTGGCCAACGTGATACTCACCAACGGCGCACGCCTCTACGTGGACCACGCGCACCCCGAATACTCCACCCCCGAGGTCACCACCCCCCGGGACGTGGTGCGGTGGGACAAGGCCGGCGAGCGGGTGATGGCCGAGGCCTCCCGACGGGCCGCCACCATCCCCGGCAGCCAACCCATCCACCTCTACAAGAACAACACCGACAACAAGGGCGCGAGCTACGGCGCCCACGAGAACTACCTGATGCGCCGGCAGACCCCGTTCGCCGACATCGTGGCGTACCTGACGCCCTTCTTCGTGACCCGGCAGATCGTCTGCGGCGCCGGCCGCGTCGGCATCGGGCAGGACGGCGGCCAGAGCGGCTTCCAGATCTCCCAGCGCGCGGACTTCTTCGAGGTCGAGGTCGGCCTCGAGACCACCCTCAAGCGACCGATCATCAACACCCGCGACGAGCCGCACGCCGATGCCGACAAGTACCGCCGGCTGCACGTCATCATCGGCGACGCCAACCTCTCCGAGATCTCCACCTACCTGAAGGTCGGCACCACCGCGCTGATCCTCACCATGATCGAGGAGAAGGCGCTCGGCGCGGACCTCGGCATCGCCGACCCGGTCAGCGAACTGCGCGCGGTCAGCCACGACCCCTCTCTCACGCACCTCATGCGGCTGCGCGACGGTCGTCGGCTGACAGCCCTGGACGTGCAGTGGGCGTACTTCGAACGGGTGCGGTCCTTTGTCGACGACCGCTACGGCACCGACGTCGACGAGCAGACCGCCGACGTGCTGGACCGGTGGGAGGGCGTGCTGGACCGGCTCGGCCGCGACCCGATGCTCTGCGTGGACGAGTTGGACTGGGTTGCCAAGCTGCGGCTGCTGGAGGGCTACCGGGAGCGGGAGAAGCTCGGCTGGGGATCGCACAAGCTCCAGCTCGTCGACCTGCAGTACTCCGACGTACGCCCGGAGAAGGGCCTCTACAACCGTCTTGTCTCCCGGGGGGCGATGAAGACGCTGCTCACCGACGACGAGACCCGCAGCGCGATGACCGAACCCCCGGAGGACACCCGGGCCTACTTCCGGGGCCGCTGCCTCGCGCAGTACGCCTCCGAGGTGGTCGCCGCGAGCTGGGACTCGGTGATCTTCGACGTGGGCCGGGAGTCGCTGGTCCGGGTGCCGATGATGGAGCCGGAGCGGGGCACCCGTGCCCACGTCGGAGCCCTGTTCGACCGCTGTGCCAGCGCCAAGGACCTGCTGGAGACGCTGACCGGCGGCTGAACGCGCCACCGAATGCCCGCTGTGCGCCGGAAGCCGGCGCGCGGCGGGCTTTTCGTCGTCCGGGCGAGGTAAGTTCATCGCAGACGATCGTGGAGGAGGCAGCAATGGCCACTCATGACAGCGGCGGCCAGTCGCAGTCCGGCAAGTCCCGCCAGGGCGAGGAGATCGAGGACGTCACCACCGAGGCCAACCCCGAGGTGGCCGAGCGGCACGCCGAGATCACCGAGGACGTCGACGACCTGCTCGACGAGATCGACTCCGTCCTGGAGGAAAACGCAGAGGAATTCGTCAGGGGCTATGTCCAGAAAGGTGGTGAATGATACTATATGTTCGATTTGCCGGACGGTGCCGAGAAGGCGTGTCCGCAGTGCAAGAGAGTGCTGGCCACCTCGGAGTTCCACCGTGACCGGCGGAGGAAGGACGGGCTGGTGTCCGGACTGTGAGCAGATCAAGCCCCTTGGGGGGGCTTCTCCACCACCTCCACCAAGGCCAGCGGCCGACACAGCTACTGCAAACCCTGCCACAATGCCCGGGGGAGAGAGACGGCGCAGCGGCTGTTCGGCGGCACGCGCGAGTACCACCTCCAGCGGCGCTACGGCGTCGGGGAGAAGGAGTTTCAGGAGCTCCTGGCCGAACAGGGCGGGGTCTGCGCGATCTGTGGCGGCGCGGACCCGCAACATCTGGACCACGATCATCGCACCGGATGGGTGCGCGGGATACTCTGCTTCAACTGCAACGGTGGTCTTGGCCAGTTCCGTGACAGTCCTACGAGGCTGGCCAGGGCGATCACGTACCTGAGAGGAACCACGTGGCAGCGGGCTTTGATCCATCCGGGCGTCTACCAGATGTGTTCACCAACGCGGGGACGTCCTCCTTCACCACGTTTCTGAGCCGGGTGGCGCCCGAAATGCTGCCCGGTCGTCGACCCCTTCCGCCGGGCATGGCCGCCGACCTGGCGCCGCACGCGACGACCATCGTGGCGATCTCGGCCGCCGGTGGCGTGGTGATGGCCGGTGACCGACGGGCCACCATGGGCAACCTCATCGCCCAGCGCGACATCGAGAAGGTGCACCCCGCCGACGCGTACTCGTTGGTCGGCATCGCGGGCACCGCGGGCATCGGCATCGAGCTGATGCGACTGTTCCAGGTGGAGCTGGAGCACTACGAGAAGATCGAGGGTGCGATGCTCTCGCTCGACGGCAAGGCCAACCGGCTGGCGTCGATGATCCGGGGCAACCTGGGCGCGGCCATGCAGGGTCTCGCCGTGGTCCCGCTGTTCGCGGGCTTCGACCTGGCCGCCGGCGACCCGGCGCGGGCGGGGCGGATCTTCAGCTTCGACGTGACCGGTGGCCCGTACGAGGAGACCGGGTACGACGCGATCGGCTCCGGCTCGCTCTTCGCCAAGTCGGCGCTCAAGAAGCGTTTCCGGACCGGCCTGTCCGTCGACGATGCGACCCGGCTCGCGGTCGAGGCGCTCTACGACGCGGCCGACGACGACACCGCGACCGGCGGACCGGACCTGACCCGCCGGATCTATCCGGTGGTGATGACGGCTACCGCCGAGGGCACCCGCCGGTTGACCGACACCGAGACGGCGGCGATCGCCGAGGGTGTGGTCGCCGGTCGGATGGAGAACCCGGGCGGATGAGCCCCGTCCACCCCCACCAGTCCGCAGTCGTCCGCACAGCGCCGTAAGGAGAACCGCCGCCGTGGCCATGCAGTTCTACGCCTCGCCCGAACAGATCATGCGCGACCGCTCCGAGTTGGCCCGCAAGGGCATCGCCCGGGGTCGCAGCGCGGTGGTCCTGAGCTACTCCGGCGGGGTGCTCTTCGTCGCGGAGAACCTCTCCAGCGCCCTGCACAAGGTCAGTGAGATCTACGACCGGATCGGCTTCGCCGCCGTCGGTCGGTACAACGAGTTCGAGAACCTGCGCCGGGCGGGCGTGCGGATGGCCGACCTGAACGGCCTCAGCTACGACCGGCGCGACGTCACCGGACGGGCGCTCGCCAACGCGTTCGCGCAGACGCTGGGCGCGATCTTCACCGAGCAGTCGAAGCCGTTCGAGGTGGAGATCTGTGTGGCGGAGGTCGGGGCGACTCCGGACGACGACGAGCTGTACCGGCTTACGTACGACGGGTCGGTCAACGACGAGCCGGGCCGGATGGCGATGGGTGGCCAGGCCGAGGCGATCACCGGTGTGCTGAAGTCGCAGCACCGGGCGGACATGTCCCTCGGTGAGGCGGTCCGGGTGGCGGTGCAGGCGTTGAGCACCGTCGGTGGTGAGGGCGGCGCGGCTCGGACCATCGCCGCGAACCAGCTCGAGGTGGCGGTGCTGGACCGCCAGCGGGTCGGGCGTACGTTCCGCCGGATCACGGGGGCGGCGCTGACGGCGCTGCTCGACGGTGATGTCGCGGCGGGGGAGGAGCCGGCCGAGGCGGGTGGGCCGGACACGCCTGCGCAGCCGACGACGGAGGCCCACAAGCCGACGACGTCGGCGGGCTCGGCCGACCTGGAGGACAAGCCGGCGGACGGCAAGTAGCACGGGTCATGTCGGGGGGGGGGGGGGGGGGGGGGCCGCCCCCCCCCCGGGAGGGGCCCGGCGGCCGGGGCCGCGCCCGCCGGGGGGGGGGGGCCGCCCCGGCCGGGCGGGGGGCGCCCGCCGGG
>NZ_JBNCKT010000066.1:0-32290 GCF_049841675.1 Micromonospora sp. DT4 | reverse complement strand
GGCGGAGGCGGAGGCGGAGGCGGAGGCGGAGGCGGAGGCGGAGGCGGAGGCGGAGGCGGAGGCGGAGGCGGAGGCGGGGGTGGGGGTGGGGGTGGGGGTGGGGGGGAGTACTGGGGTGACCGTTGAGGGTGGGCGGTGGGTGGGACGTTGCTTGTGCAGGCCGCGCTGGCCGTCGCCGGGTGCGGTGAGCACCGTCGCGCCGGCGAGCTGATCGACCGGGCTGCGGGCGTTGCCGCGCACCTGCGGGGGTACGACGACCCGCACAGCACCGGCTTCGGGCCGGTTGCCGTGGACATGGCGCGAGTGCTGGTGGCGGCTCAGCGGGGTGACACCGACGGCGCACTGACACGACATGTGACGGTCGTGCGGCGGGAGGTGTGGCGGCGGTTGCCGGCCGAGTATCGGGGTGCCTACCTGCTCGACGCCGCGCGGGTCTACCTGCACGCCGGTGACCTGCGCGGGGCGGCGCGGGCGCTCGTCGACGCGGACAGTGTCGCGCCGGCTGAGGTTCGGGGGCGGCCTCTGGCGCGTACTCTCATTGCCGATCTTGCTCGGGCGCAGCCGGCGCCGGCCGGCGTGGCGCGACTGGCGACGCTGGTTGGGCTTATTCGGTGACCGACGTGCGCCGGCGCACGTCGTCGGCGGGGTTGATGGTGCGGACGGGGTTCGGGGTCGGGCCGCGTCGACGCCACTCGCGGGGGTAGCCGAGCGAGACCTCTTCGAAGCGGACGCCGTCGTAGAACGTGGTGCGGGGGATGTGCAGGTGCCCGTAGACCATCGTGGACGCGCCGAAGCGCAGGTGCCAGTCGCGGGTACGGACGGTGCCGCACCACTGGGCGAACTCCGGGAACCAGAGGATGTCGGTGGGCTCGCGCACCAGCGGGTAGTGGTTGACCAGCACGGTCGGCAGGTCCGGGTCGCGCTCGGTCAGCCGGCGCTCGGTCTCGGTGACGCGGGCGTCGCACCAGGCCTCCCGGCTCGGGTACGGGTCGGGGTGCAGCAGCGCTTCGTCCGTGCAGACCACGCCCGCCGCGTACGCGATGTCCAGCGACTCCTGTTTGGTGCTCGCCTGGGGCACCCGGAACGTGTAGTCGTAGAGCACGAAGAGCGGGGCGATGGTGGCGGGGCCGCCCTCGCCGTCCCACACCGGGTACGGGTCCTCGGGCGTGACGACGCCCAGGCGTTGGCACATTGCCACCAGCTCGCGGTAGCGGGTCTCGCCGCGCAGGTGCTCAGGGTCGCCCGGCGGCGTCCACAGCTCGTGGTTGCCGGGCGCCCACACCACTGTGGCGAACCGGCTGCTCAGCAGCTCGAGCGCCCACTCGATGTCGGCGAACCGGTCGGCCACGTCACCAGCCACCAGCAGCCAGTCGCCGGGGTGCTCCGGGTGTAGCTCCTGGACGAAGGCGCGGTTCTCGGCATAGCTGATGTGCAGGTCACTGACGGCCCGCAGCCGGGGGGAAACGCTCACGGATCGAGGCTAAGCGTCCGCGGCCCGATCGGCACCCCGCTCGGTTCGTGTCCGTTCCGGACGGCAAGCCGGTGTCCCGGTGGGCGACGCAGATTCCCACGATCTGTGCCGCCTTTGTCAGAAGTTGCCGGTCAATTCACGATTGAGGATGACCAAGCGGCGGCGAACCATGACCGGCTGAGAGTCGGATATTTCCGATTAAGCCGCGATTGAAACATGATCGTAATAAGAGTTTACGACGGGTCGTTCATGCTGGCTGGCATCCTGGGCCGTCCGGCGGCTTAGGAGCGGTGAGTGCCAGATTTATCGAATTCGGGCTGTCCTGAGGACTTTTACACGTGGGTGCCCTCTGGCTCTTACCTCAGTCTGGAGCGGGACGTGCCGCCGGAGGTTTTGTCTGCCAGCTCGGTCCCCGGCGTGAACATGGTCTACTTGGCTCCGGATTCGGCCGTTGTGTCTGCGGCCGGGCGGTTCCTACAGACACAGTCGTTCGACGTGCAGGCGCGCACGGTGCTGGCAGGCTCGTCGGCATCGGCTGCCGCCCAACTGGATCTCACCCAGGCGATCACCCTGGCCGACACGCTACGGCTGCCGGTCCGCCTGAGCAAAGCTCAGGCAGACGGGAGCAATGATCGGTTCCTGCTGCCCATCGACGCCACGTTTCGTCCTGTCGCTGCCGACGCCGCTGATCACGTACTCGTCCTGCCGGAGCGCCACCTGATCGCGGACTACCCCGGCGCCGCGATCGACACCGAAGTCTTGGCTCGGATCCGCGGCGGCGCGCCGATGCTGAGTCAACTGCGGTGGAATGGTGCGCGGGTCGAGGTGGGCCTGCCACAGCAGATCATCGACGCCCGGTTCGCCGGCCTTGATCTCAGCGGGGTGCCGGCAGAGCAACTCCGACCTGTCGAGGGCGGAATCAGGGGGCTCCTCGACGAAATCATCGCCTTGATGCCCCACCAGGGCGTCCGGATCCGTGCCACCACCGACAGCGTCACCGAGGACATCGTCGCAGTGCGAGCGTCTGACGGTATCGCACTGCTCCACAAGGCCCCGACTAGGACCGTCGCTGCGACCCTGCCCCGCTACCCGATCACGCTCAGCGTCTCACCGCCGGTGAGCATCCCGGGCATCGACGGCCGAGTCGATCTGCCGCAGCCGCTGACGGAGACACTGGACCGCAGCATCGCGGGGATGCTCGGCTCCTTGCAGCTCATACCAGTCGGTTCGACCGGACAGGAGCATGTCGGGCCGCGTGCGGTCCTCAAGGCCCATCTTGAAGCGACCCGCAGCAATGTCGGACGAGCATCTGGGGCCGACCTCGAGGGCTTGCGGACCACGGTTGAGCAGCTGAGCCACGGCTTCTTCTCCTGGCGTCAAGTCCTCGCCGACAGCACCTCCGGCGTGCACCCGGAGTCGGTCCGGTCAGGCAGCCTGCCGGCGCGGCCCGAATGGCACGCTCCTCTGGCTGCCCAGGTGCGTCAGCTGCATGAGAGGTTGACGCACCTTCCCACCGACCAGCGGGACGCGAGCACGCAGCGCAGCTCCTCGCCGCTGGGGATCGTGTGGACGCGGAACATGGCTCGTCAGCAGCTCGTGCATGCCAGTGGTCGGCTCGAGGCCGCCCTGTTCGCCTTGGATGGCGGGCAGCATGCACCCTGGGTGCTGACCGATATCGACGCGGAGGTCGAGAAAGCCAGACGGATGTTGACCGACACGCTGGTGGAGATCGGCAAGGCTGTCGAGAGTCGCGACGTTCCCGTTACGGAACTCGCCTCCCCGTCGGACTCCTGGGAGCCGCGCGAGAAGTTCGCCCCACCATTGTGGCTGGTTCCGGACGGTCACTCGCGGGCGAGTCTGGGAGCTGAGGATCAGCCCGCCGACTTCACGGACGCGTTGATCACCAAGATCAAGTCCGAGATCGTCTCGGCGTTCAATCAATTTGCCATCGAGCTGAAGCCAGCTGAGCTCAGTAGCGTAGTGACGAGAGCAGCGCTGCTCACGGCTGCGGCGGACGTGATCGGTGACGAATGGACGTTCGAGGTCCAGGGCCACTCTGTCGCGGTGTCGCTCGCTCTGGGGCGTACGGAGAATGAGTGGCGGCAGGTCTCCGACGCCGTGGAGATGCGCGGCAAGCAGACGACGAGTCTCGCCGGACGGCACAGCCGCGGTCACGGGCACATGAACTTCCTCGACACGAATACCAATCTGTCCTGGTACCTGGGGCACAAGCCCGAATTGGTGAAAAAGGGCTTCACCATGAACGAGGCGTACGCCGGCCTCGCCACGATCCTCTGGAGTGAGCACGAGGAAGCCAATACGCTCAGTCTGGCCCTCTCGTCGGAACGCGCCATCAAGAATTCCTCCTACATCTCGTACCTGTTCGCGTTCGACGCGGCAGTGAACATTCGTGTCACCTCTCCCGGCAATGTTCAGAACCAGAATGTCGATCGTCAGACCGCGGTACCCGGCGGGGTCAAAATCTCCGTGTCGCGGGAGACCGCCCGACCCGTCGACGCGGCTGCGACCGACTTCTCCGAGGCGAAGCATCCGACCTACGATGCGCCGACCTACGCAGCATCCACGGTGGCCGCCGACGCTCCGATCAAGTTGCCGAGAGATTCGGCGGTTCAAACATTCTCCGGGGTTACCGAAATTCGTCAGATGGTCGAGGAGTACGTCGCGGACCTCGCCAAGCCGGGTAGCCCCGAGCACAAACGACTACTCGCGGGCCTGAAATCGAAGATGATGGTCGCCGGATCGTTCGCGGCGGCGACGAAGGGCTACGAAATCGTCTTCGGTGACATTGCGGGCCATGCCCCGTCGAGCGTCACAATCCACTTCGTCCCCGTCAACCCACGTGTGATTATCGAGAGCGACGACGCAACGTGGATGGACATCGATGATCAGACATCGATCTCGCACAACTCCGAACAAGTCGCTGCGGACGGCTTCGACATCCCGCCTGGTCTCCTGTTGCAGGCGTTCGGCATCGAGCTCCTCCCGGTAGTTGGCGCTGCGCTGCCGTCCGTCGCGAAGTTGGAGCCATACCTTTTCGCCTGGCCCACGCTGGATGCGGTGCGAATCAGGTCTGGGCCCAGCATCGATGTTTCCGATCTGTCCGGGGTGCGCTTTACCGGCGAGCGGACCGCGGTCGTTGCTTTCGATGTCAACGTGTGGCTCGAACGGTCCGACCGGCCAAACCAGCTGAAAGGCCCGAGCCAGCTGGCTCAGGCCCTCTATCAACGGGTGCTGCGGGAGGACGCCAAGCAGTGGGCCGATCTGGCGACGCTTGCGGGAGATGTGGATTCTCAGAGCCTCTCTCTCCAGGTGCGTCCCGGGCAGCAGCTTTCCGCCGTCACTCGCATCGCGGACCTGACTCTCGACTCATCCGGCCAGAGCCCAGCCGGACCGCGCCAGCAGCCATTGGTGGAAGCGGTGCTGGCGTTGATTCGTGCCCACTACCCAGGCTTGGTGGTTCACGAGGACGGTGCCGCGACTCACTACGCCGGTCGGTGGAGCAGCGTCGCCGATGCTCGGATGGCATTGGAGAACACACGCCGGGTTCGCGATCAACTCAATGAGGACAGTGCGGCCAGCCTCATTCGGCGGGCTCAGGGGGCAGCAGGCGTTGCATTCGCACTGAGTAGGAAGGGCATCAGCGGGCGTGGCGGCGACCAGGTCGTGGTCCGCATCATGGCCCGCCGAGGGCAGTTGGCTGACGATGGGTCGGTCACCTTCGAGGATCCGCAGTACGTCCGCTGGCTGCCCCTGTCGGAGGCGGACGCCAACAAGACCAGTAACCAGGACCTCATCACCACGTCGATCAAGGATCCGGGAATCTGGGCGGGCCTACAGCCGATGCTGGCGTTGGTGCACGTCAGCACCAAGGTGTTGAAGTCGTTGCAGATCCGACCGATCGTGCAAGGCAAGTACGGCAAGGCGACACAGGTCAGTAGTGGCCTTGCCACCTGGGGTATGCACGGCATCAGCGTCGACGACGAAGCCCAGTTCACCGGACCGGTGGTCTTCCTGATGCAACTGGAAGGCCCCGGAACGGCGACGCCACTCAACGATCAGCCGTGGCCAGGGTCGGTCACGCCGGCGCTTCCCGTGATCCATCGGGCACGACCCGTGACCGGCACGTACACCATGTCGATTCCGTCCGATCTGACATTGAAGGCGGTTGAGAAGGACGGGCAGTCGACCAACACCCCGTACTCCCTGGACCTGCCCAGCCTCAAGGCTGCCGGGGTGGCCTCGCTCGCCGGGCCCGATGGCAGCCCGTTGCGCTACCGCCCGACAGCGGACAAGCCGCTGCCCTCGGACACACCGCTCTTCCTGACTGCCGACACGCTTGTCAGCCAGGTAATCGTGGCGCTGACCGGGATGGTCCACGGGCCCATCCCTGTTGAGTTGCGACTGAAAGTCGAGCAACTGCTCGGCGCTGGGCTCGACGATTGGCTCCCATGGCACTCCGTAGGTGACGAAGCCGGGGGCCCTGCCGCCCTGGAGATCTACGATGGCCCGATCAGCGCACCCCGGGGAGTATCCCAGGAGCAGACCAAGGCCACCCTCGGAATGCGCCTGGTGTTCGAGGATGCTGACGGCTTCCAGTTGAACGGCCTGCCCCTGTCTTTTGGCACCTACTCCGACATGGGCGTGGCGGCAGTCAACTCCACCGGACTTCAAGTTACGAAGGGTTTCTGGGGCGGGCTGCGAATGCGGTTTCCTCTCAAGATCGATAAGAAACTGCGCGGCATTCACGTCGATGAGTACAGCTATCAACCCCAGCTTGCCCAGCGACGGGAGAAGACAGTCGCCTCCGAGGTGGAGAGCGCCGGCAGTTCCGGGCGACTGCACATGAATGTCAGTCGGATGGCGCTGGCTGCCGTCAAGGTTCATGTCGAGGTGTCGATCGAGACACGCGTCGAACGTAACCTCGCCGGCAAGGTCGCCAAGTGGGCTCTCCCACCGGCTGGGGCAGCCCAGCGGGCGTTGCGAACCGCTGCTGGTGTGTTCGGAAGCTGGGGCCAGGCGGTCGCGAACTTCTTGCTCCCCTCGGGCACGGGGGGAAATCGCATCGTGCGCGTGCCAGCCGTCGGCCAAACGGCCTTCGATGCGCTGGACGCCACCGAACTGGGGCTGATGCCGCCTCAGATGGCACTGCACTACGACAAGGGAGTCACCTACGTCCTGCCCTCGACGCTGCGGCACGGACTCGGGGGTGGGTCAGTGGCGAAGCCCCCGGTCCTGAGCGGGTTCCTCGCCCAGGTGGTGCAGTCGGTTGAGCAGCGGTACGGCTACTTTGTCGCCAAGGCCGTACGTCAGGATATTGGCAAGCTTGGAGGCCCCGCCGCTGGCGGAGCGGTGGTGAACACGTTGCTCGGCGGTGGCGTCCGCATCGAGGTGCCGGTATCCGAGTACCTGCGCGCGTGGGGACTGCCAATACTGCCCGGCACCCGCACCATCACCGTCATGCTGCAGGCATCCCCGATCGGCGGCGAATATCTGGGCGTGGTGCCGAGTCTGCACCGACTCGGAAACCGGGCCGGCAGTGACACGACGAGGCGGGAGGCGGAGACCCGCGATTCGCGTACGATTCTCGATTACATGCGTGGATGGTTCGTCACCGAACCGGATGGTGCCAACAGCATGTTGGTCAACCTTCATGGCGACCTGCGCGGCATAACCAAGCGTTCGACGACGCATGCCGAGCATCAGGAACTCAGCACTGGCCTGATCCAGGAAACCGGGCGCTCCGGCGATGGGCTGGTCCAATGGGCCAACGACAACGACATCGAACCCGAGAATCTGCGCGATGTGGGAAGTGCTGGAGGGGCGACGTTCGACGTACGCCTGCGATTGACAGCGAAGGTGACGGTCGAGACGGCACCGACCGCCGTGGCGGACGCGGCGACTTCCGGTGTGT
This sequence comes from Micromonospora sp. DT4, assembly GCF_049841675.1. Lineage (NCBI taxonomy): Bacteria > Bacillati > Actinomycetota > Actinomycetes > Micromonosporales > Micromonosporaceae > Micromonospora > Micromonospora sp. DT4. The sequence continues at coordinate 24,887 of NZ_JBNCKT010000066.1, read as the reverse complement.
TCCAAACCGAGGACCTGTGGTGGGTCGGCCAGGACGACGATGAAGGCCAGCCGAATCCCGACTATGTCGTCACGACTCGGGTGAAGTTCGACCCGCGACTACTGCAACAGGCGGTGTCCAATGTGGCACCGGAGATGGCCGCCCCGGCGGCCGTCGCGCCCGTAACTGCGCCGACGTTCGACCTGCCGGCCGGTCAATCCCTCGCCGACCACCGTATCGGCCTGGAAGTCGACCCGACCACACTGGCTCGGGCCAGGGAGGGCCTGATCTTCGGCATCGGCGCGATACGCGATCACGTTACTCACCTCGCCACGCCCGAGGCCGTCACGGCTCCCTTGCCCCTACCGGAGTTCGAAAGTCCATTCGCAGGCCTGATCGTCAAGGCTGCCCAGGGTGTCGCCAGCCTCTGGCAGAACTACGTCTGGTCAGCACCGCCTGGCTCGTCATGGTTCCACCCGAAGAGCGTCATCGCTGATCAGCTCTTTTCCATCATCAATCCGGCGTTCCTCGCCAACCGCCTGCCCGAACTCCTCACCACCGGCATCACCGAACGGATACTGCTCCCGCGCTACCGGTTCTACCACCACTTCGCCGACCTTGAGTTGCACGCCGACCCCATTGAGGTCAAGGAACACGGGGTTACCCATGACGTGATGGACAAATCGATGCAGGCGACCACAGTCACCGACAGTCACACCACGACGAGCTCTGCCGGTTACGCGTTCCAGCCCTGGATCAACCCAGACTTCGCGCTGCCGAACTACGAATACTACAAGGGGCCGGGGACAGCCTCTGTGGGGGTGCTGCAGGGAGCCGACATCATTAGCCGACACGATGAAAATGCCGGCACCCGGGAAAAGAAAGCCGCCAGCGGCGGTGTCAAGGCCACAGGCGGTTCGTACACCACCCTGGAGTTCAGGGTGCGCTGGCTCGCCGCGATCAAGCCCACTAATCCCCCCGGTGGCAAGCTCAATCCCTACGGGTGGCTGTCCCCGCAGTACATCGAAATTCCCGACGGTGTGATCCGGCTACCGGTGCCTACCAATCTCAAGCACGAGATCATGGCCTCCCCACGTCGCTTCCTCACGGCGGCGACGCCAACTCCAATCGTTCGTTCGACCCGGCCCGCACCGGCCGTTGTCGAAGACCTGGGCGACCATGGAGATTCCGCTGGTGCCGCGGAGACCGCCCACGTGCCGCTGTGGCCGTTGAAGCTGCCTGCCACCGTCGACACTCGTGACGGGCTTGTCCATGTCGTCCCGGCAGTTGGCAAAAAGCACCACTCTTCGTTAATCAGCAACCTGGCCACGGCCGCCGCTGCCATCCAGCAGCCGGTAATTCTGTTGGACAACCCGACTCTCCAGTCGCTACCGTCCGCGCTCGCGGACCTGAACTATCTGCTCGAACAGTACGCCCAACGTGGCCAGCTACCCATTGTGGTGACGACCATGGCCACGGTGCTCAGTCAGGTGCTCGAGCAGACGAACAAATATGGCGCGGTGGTGCTGCACCCTGCCCCGGCAGTCGGGGTCCGAATCGATAACGAATGGACCATGTCGACCCCGAAGCATGCAACCGATGCCGGCAAAGCACGTTTGTTGGCAGGGCAGAGCCTGTTTGGGCGGGCAGCGGAAACGAGCGGCTGGCGATGGGGCAACATCACCCCGGAGGTTCTGCGGACCGCTGGTAAGCAGGCTAGGAGAACCTCAGCGGTCGCTGTGGTCGACAACATGCTCGGTAACTTGATCTGGGCAGCGAACCTGACGAAGGCGCGGGAGGTCCTTCGGGAGAACCGGCAGCGATGGACTACTGAATGGCGAGCGTCCAGCCTGGCCCAGGTTGAGAAGATGCTCGAACGAGTGCCCAACCAGCCCGAGTTGAGTGTCTTCGCGCCCGTGCTCGAGTTCGACGCGAAGGGGCAGGCCGACATCGTCTTCGACTACGCCCTCGCTGAGCCGGCCGACCAACCCAGAGTGCTGATCGAGACGGTCAACGCTCTGGCAGGAGCTGGAGAACTCAACCCGACCACTCCGCTGGACAGCGGTCTCACCACGGCCGAGCTGCAATCGATGGTGACCAGAGTTGGTGGGCCCCATGTCGCGAAGACGATGCTGCAGGCTCTGAAGGACATCAATGGCGAAGAGGGGGATTTCCACGCCGCAAAGGCCTTCATCCTCGCCAACAATAACAAACTCGGCCGGCCGGAGAAAGATCAGTGGGCCGAGGCGATTGCCCTGCTCTCGGGGTACGGCGACCAGCAGAAGGCGGCCCTGGCCGCAGCCGTCTTCGAATGTTGATGGCGCTTCGGTTGCGTCATCCGCGCAGGTGGCAGAGGTTCGCGGCACCAGGAGTCGTGACCTGGGTCGGCTGTCGTGCAGCCAGACAACGGCATACCCGCTGACCCGGCGGGAAAGCGCGGAGCGTCCGAGAGCCGTAACCGGAGCAGGAGTCGAAACATGCCTTTCATCACCGTGGGGGCGGAAAACTCCGCACCCATCGACCTGTACTACGAGGACCACGGTTCCGGTAAGCCCGTGGTGCTCATCCACGGCTTCCCGTTCAACGGGGCAACATGGGAGAAGGAGACCAGCGCGCTGCTGAACGCCGGATACCGGACGATCACCTACGATCGGCGCGGTTACGGCAACTCGGCGCAGCCGGCGTACGGATACGACTACAACACGTTCGCCGCGGACCTGGACGTGCTGATGACCGAGCTGGACCTCAACGACGTGACCCTGGTGGGGCACTCGATGGGCACCGGCGAGGTCGTCCGCTACTTGGGCAACTACGGTTCCCAGCGCGTGAGCAAGGCAGTGCTGCTCAGCCCGCTGCAACCGATGCTGGCCAAGGCGGACGACAACTCCGAGGGCGTGGACCGGAACCTCTTCAAGGGCTTCCAGGACGCCATCATCAAGGACCGCTTCGCCTACCTGACGTCCTTCTGCGACGCGTTCTTCAACCCGGACCAGAACATGGGCAAGCGGGTCAGCGAAGAGGCGTACCGGGCGCACTGGCAGATCGGTGCGATGGCCTCCGGCAAGGCCACCCACGACAGCGTGGACTCCTGGCAGGAGGACTTCCGCCAGGACCTGCCGAAGATCGATGTTCCGGTGTTGATCGTTCAGGGTGACCAGGACCGGGTGCTGCCCTACCCGGTGACCGGCCAGCGGCTCGGCCCGATGATGCCCACCGGCACGTTCATCACGCTCAAGGGCGCGCCGCACGGCATCCCGTGGACGCACGCCGACGAGGTCAACAAGGCGATCATGGACTTCATGAAGCAGCCGGCCAAGGCTCGCGCCTGACCCGTTCCGGTAGCCGATCGGACGCCAGCGTCACGATGACGCCTGCGGCACCCGACCCTCGCCGGCTCGGGTGCCGTCGGCGTTCATGGCCGGCGGGCCACCACCGCGCCGTTCGCGCCGGGCGCGTCGAACGGCACGGTACGGACATCGACGAAACCGGCGTCGGTGAGCCACGCGCCGTACTCGGCGGCCGAGTAGTTCCGGCCGCCCTCGGTCTCGACAAGCATGTTCATGCCCATCAGAGCCGCCTCCGGTGGCCCGGTGCGCTCGTCGTTGAGCAGCAGCTCGCAGACGACGATGGCCCCGCCGGGCGGCAGCGCCGCGTGACAGCGGGTCAGCAGCGCCCGGTTCGTCGGCTCGTCCCAGTCGTGCAGGATCATGCTGAGCAGGATGACGTCGTGCCCGTCCGGCAACGCGGGATCGGCGAGGAAGTCCCCGGGCACCGCGTCGATCCGAGCGGTCAGACCGGCCTCCGCGATCCGCTCCCGCGCCCGCACGCAGACGTGCGGCAGGTCCAGGACTGTCGCCCGCAGTTCGGGCAGGCGGCGACAGAACTCGATCGGGAACGCGCCGGCTCCGCCGCCCACGTCGAGCAGTCTGCGGTACGCGGAGAAGTCGTACGAGTCGGCCAGCGCGCTCGCGGTGAAGCTCGACGTCGAATACATGGCGTCCCAGAACTGGGCCAGCATCTCCGGGTCGGTGGTGTCGAACATGGACTGTTGTGACTCCGGGTCCCAGGTCAACGGTCGATCGGTGCGCAGCGCCTCGCCGATGCGGTGCCACGGCAGGTAGGTGCGCAGGTCGGAGTAGCGGATCTGGGCGCCGAAATAGTAGGGGCAACCCTCGACGAGGAACTGCTCGGCCAACTCGGAGTTGCGGTAGCCGTCGCCGGCCTTCTCCAACAGGCCGAGCGAGGCACACGCGGCGAGCAGCAGGTCCGCCGGCCGGTCCGGTAGCCCGAACTCGGCTGCGGCCTGCTCGACGGTCATCGTCCGCCCACCGGCGAGCCGGGTGAACAGACCGAGGTCGACGCCGGCCGCGAGGGTCTTGAACCCCCACACACCGGCGACGAGCTGCATGAGGGGAGTCGGAGTGACCATGGCGACATGAGATCACACATCACGCGTCTCCATGATGGATGGTCACGCCCGGATCAGCGTCACCAACCCCGCGGCCACCAGCACGCCGGCCCAGAGCCGGTCGACGTTGAACCACGCCCGGCGCAGCACGCCCACCCCGAGCACCTGGTAGACCAGCATCGCCACGACCAGGGCGCCTCGCGGGGTGACGGGTAGAAGGTGGGGTCGGGTGTCCAGCGGGTCATCGCATCTCCGCTTCCTCAGCTGGTGGGAACGCCGAGTCGGTCGAGCAGGAGACGGCGCAGCGCGCCGAAGCCCGGGTCGTCCGGGGTGCGGGTGGGTGCCAGGTCGACGGGGAGGTCTGCGGCGATGCGGCCCTCGTCGAGGAGCAGGATCCGGTCGGCGAGCAGCAGCGCCTCTTCCACGTCGTGCGTGACCAGCAGGGCAGCGAAGCCGTGCTCGGCGCGCAGCCGGCGCAGCAGCACCTGCATCCGCAGCCGGGTGAGCGCGTCCAGCGCGCCGAACGGCTCGTCGAGCAGCAGCAGGTCCGGTTCGCGGACCAGCGCCCGCGCGACGGCCACCCGCTGTGCCTGCCCACCGGACAGCTCGGCCGGCCAGGCCCGGTGCCGCTCGGCCAACCCGACCTCGGTCAACGCCCGTTCGATCCGGCCGGCGGTGTCCGGTCCGGACAGGCCGAGCCCGACGTTGGCGGCCACCCGCTTCCAGGGCAGGAGCCGGTGCTCCTGGAAGACCACGGCGGCGGTGCCATGCACGACGGTCTCGCCGGTGGCCTCGCCGTCCAGGCCGGCGAGGATGCGCAGGAGGGTGCTCTTGCCCGAGCCGCTGCCGCCGAGCAGGGCCACGACCTCGCCCCGCGCGATGTTCAGGTCGACCCCGGCCAGCACGGCGGCCGGCCCGAAGGACCGGCGGATCGCGTGGGCGGTCAGCACCGGGGTCGCGCCGATCAGGTGGCTCGCAGTCCGCGTCGCCATGTCAACATCCTCCTCTCCGCAATCCGCAGGGCAAGGTCCGATATCAGCCCGAGCAGCGCGTAGACGAAGAGGCCGAGGACCACCACGTCGGTCTGGCTGAACTCCCGCGCCTCCATCATCAGAAAGCCGATGCCGGACTGGGCGTTGACCTGCTCGCCGACGACGAGACTGAGCCAGGCCGCGCCGATCGCGAGCCGCAGGCCGAGAAAGAGCGACGGCAGCGCGCCGGGCAGCACCACGTGGCGCAGCCGGGCGGCCTGCCCGAGCCCGCAGGCCCGGGCGGCCTCCACCAGCCGCTCGTCGATGTCCCGGATGCCGGCGTACGTGTTGAAGTAGACGGGGAAGAACGCACCCAGGGCCACCAGGCTGATCTTCAGCGGCTCACCGATGCCGACCCAGATGATCAGCAGGGGCACCAGGCCCAGGTGCGGCAACATGCGGGCCATCTGCACCGGAGGGTCGACCAGGTCGTCGCCGAGTCGCAACAGCCCGGCCACCGTACCCAGGATCAGCGCCAGCACGCCGCCGATGAGCAGGCCCGCGCCGGCCCGGGTGAGGGAGTCCACCAGGTGCACGGCGAGCGTCCCGTCGCGGGACAGTCGCCAGCCGGTCGCGAGGACGTCGCTCGGCGCGGGCAGCTTCTCCGGCGCCAGCAGGCCGGTCCGGGCCGCCAGCTCCCAGCCCAGGACCAGGGCGACCGGGCTGACCAGCCGCCACCACCGCCGCGACGGCCGTGGGCGGCGGGCTTCGGGGGCCGCTTCTGCCACGACCTCCGGCGGCGTGTCGAGCAGCGGTGTACGACTCACCGGAGCACCGCGCTGAAGCGGTCGTCCACCCGGCTCCTGATGTCGACCGGCCCCGGGATCAGGTCCAGCGCGACGAAACTGTCGGTGATCGCCTGGAGTTCGTCGCCGATGGCCGGGGTGACCGGGGCGAGCGGCTTGGCGCTGCGGTCCAGGGCACGGCTGGTGACGTCCTCCGGGATCTTCAGCTCCGGCGCGAGCGTGCGGGCCCGCTCCTGCGGGTTGGCGATGCCCCAGTCGGTCACCTCGCGGTACTTCGTCAGGAACGCCCGGATGTCGTCCGAGCGCTGGGCGACCGCGTCGGGCGCCGCCAGCACGTACTCGCGGTTGCTCGCCAGGCCTGTCGCGTCGGCGAGCACCCGGACGCCCGGCTGCTCGGCCAGGGCGAAGTACGGGTCCCAGATCACCCAGGCGTCGACCTGCCCGCTGTCGAAGGCGGGCCGTCCCTCCGCCGGCTTGAGGTACTTGACGTTGATGTCGCGCAGCGTCATCTTGTTGGCCTCCAACAGGCGGACCAGCAGCCAGTGCACGTTGGAGCCCTTGTTGAGGGCGACCGTCCTGCCCTTCAGGTCGGCGAAGCTGCGGTAGCCGCTGTCGGCCTTGACGAGCACGGCCTCACCCTGCGGGATCGGGGCCGAGGTGCCGATGATGGAGAACGGGATCTTCCCGGCCGCGGCGAAGACCGGTGGGGCCTCGCCCACCTGTCCGATGTCGATCGACCCGGCCTTGAGCGCCTCGGTGAGGGCCGGCCCGCTCTCGAACAGCGACCACTCGACGTCCGGGGCCGCGTCGCGCGCCTTGACCAGGCTCAGCCCTCCGAAGCGCTGGTAGCCGACGCGCAGTTTGCCGCCGTCGCCGCTGCCGGCGTCGGCAGGTCCGCCGCAGGCACTCACGCCGCCTGCGGCGAGCAGGACGAGGGCGGTGAACGCCGCCGTGCGCAGGCGGCGACGCGGGGGATGGCTGGGCGAGGGGGTACGCATGGCGGCTCCTTGGAGCGGGCAGTGTGCCGGGCCGCGTCGACCGGCATGGGATGACGTGGACGGTAGCCTACTAACCCGATAGGTTTTATGGGTAGGCTGTCGCCGGGTTCGTCCCACCCCTCAGGAGGTGCCCGTGCACCGCCGCCCCCACTGCTGCCGCGCATACACGGAAAGAGCCGCGATGACCCTCACCTTCCACTGGTTCCTGCCCACCAACGGCGACAGCCGGGACGTCGTCGGCGGTGGACACGGCGTACCCACCGGCGCCGCCGGAGGCGCCCGCCCGCCGAGCGTGGCCTACCTGGGCCAGATCGCCCGCACCGCCGAGCAGCTCGGCTTCGTCGGCGCGCTCACCCCGACCGGCGCGTGGTGCGAGGACGCCTGGCTCACCACGGCGATGCTCACCGAGGTCACCGAACGCCTCAAGTTCCTGGTGGCGTTCCGGCCGGGCCTGACCTCACCCACCCTGGCCGCCCAGATGGCCTCCACCTTCCAGCGGCTGTCCCGGGGCCGACTGCTGCTCAACGTGGTCACCGGCGGCGAGTCGACGGAGCAGCGGGCGTACGGCGACTTCCTGGACAAGGACGCCCGGTACGCGCGGGCCGACGAGTTCCTGCACGTCGTCCGCGCGCTGTGGCGGGGGAAGACCGTCGACCACACCGGCACCCACCTGCGCGTCGAGCAGGCGCGGCTGCACCGGCTCCCCGATCCCACGCCGCCGGTCTACTTCGGTGGCTCGTCCGCAGCCGCCCTGCCCGTGGCGGTGCGGCACAGCGACGTCTACCTCACCTGGGGCGAGCCACCGGCCCAGGTCGCCGACAAGCTGGACCGCGTCCGCGCACTGGCCGCCGCCACCGGTCGGGAACTGCGCTTCGGCATCCGGCTGCACGTCATCGCCCGCGACACCGCCGACGAGGCGTGGACCCAGGCTCGCCGGCTGCTCGACGGCATCGCCGAGACCGACATCCGGGCCGTGCAGGAGGGGCTGCGCCGCAGCGAGTCCGAGGGGCAACGCCGGATGCTCGACCTGCACGGCGGCTCCCGCGACAGCCTGGAGGTCGCACCCAACCTGTGGGCCGGCGTCGGACTGGTCCGGGGTGGGGCCGGCACCGCCCTCGTCGGCAGCCACCGCGAGATTGCCGACCGGATCGCCGAGTACCACGCGCTCGGCATCGACGAGTTCATCCTCTCCGGCTATCCCCACCTCGAGGAGGCGTACTGGTTCGGCGAGGGCGTGCTGCCGATCCTGCACGAACGCGGACTGTGGCGGCACCCCGACGGCCAGCCGGACCCGGCCGATCTCCCGGACATCCCCTTCGCCGGGACGTCGACACCCCGCCCGGCGCCGGAGCCCGCGGCGGCCCGCTGACCGGCCCACCCGCGGTGGCGGGCGCCGGGTTCGCGGCGCTGCGGCGGGCGCCGTCGGACTTGTCGTGGCGTGCTATCACGGAGGCACATCCGCGAGCTGGTGGTGATCGCGTGGACGAATGGGCAGCCGGTGCGTGGTCGACAGGACACGTCCTAGTCGGAACGGCCGACCCGACCACGTGCAAACCGGCGGGCGGCGAGGCTCACCGCCGTACTGCCCGCCGCCATCCCGATCAGCACCAGAACCGCCCCGACGACCCACAGCCCGCTGTCGTCGCGCGACGCGGCCTGGCGTGACCAGGCAGCGGTGAAGGCGACAGTCATCACGGGGGCCACCAGCCACGGGCTGAGTCGCCACGCGGCCAGCGCGGCCAGCAGCACGAGCGTCAGCATGCAGCCGAGCACCTGCCACGGCTCGTACGGGCCGCTCGTCGCGCCGGTCCGCGCGTCGACCGTGTAACCGGTTTCCCAGCCCAGCCAGAGGAGCCACACCCCGATCGTGGCCGCCGCCAGGAACAGCGCACCGAACAGTGCGCGCGTACGCCTCGTCGCCGTCATCGGGCGATCATCTCCCGCATCGAGCTGCGCGGGAATGAGTACCCGTACCCGTCGACGGTCCAGCGTCAGGCGCCCGTGGCGTCCCACACCACGACGTGGACCACGAACGCCTTGTCCGCGCGGCTGTCGTTGGTGATGGTGGCGAACCCGAGCCGTCCCTCCGAGGTGCGGAAGCACCAGCCGGCGCCGGGCGTGAACAAGGCCCGCGCCGAGCCGCTGGCCGACGCGACGCAGCCCGCGTACGCCTGGGCGGGGTTGCCGCCGGAGTACTGGTACACGCTCGGCGTGTTGGCGACCTGGATGTTGTCCGAGCGCGACTGTCCCCAGTCGTGGTAGAGATCGAGCCCGTCCGTGGCGCCGTCGGAATGGTTCGTGACGACCTGCTGATCGGGTCGGTCGACGTCGACGGCGGCCGCCCGGGGCAGCACCACGCTCCGGTCGACGAGGGTGCGGGGCACGTCGGGGTTCGGACCAGGGGTGGCCTGGCTCGCGGACGGCGCGGCGGGGCCGGTGGTCGGTGGGGGCGCGGCGGCCGACGTCGTCCCCGTCGGGGAGCTGGCAGCGGGTGGCGACGTCGACGTCGAGCCGGCGGCGGGTGGCGACGTCGACGGGCTGCGGAGCTGGGTCGCCACGACACCGCCGAGCAGCAGGCAGCCCATCGCCAGCAGGGCGATCGCGACGCGGGTCCGCCGGTACCACAGCCAGAACCCACCGAGCAGCAGCACCGCCGTCAGGGTGAGGGCGAACAGCAGCACGTCCTGTTTGAGCCAGCTCTCCACCGCGGTCACCACACCGAGGATGTTGGCCGCCACACCGATCACGGCGAGCGTCCTGATCCGACGGTCGTCGCTGTCGCCGGCGGTCGATGCGGGGGGCGAGGACTCACCCAACGAATGCCTCCACTGTAGATAGATGCGCGGCAGTGGACGGGCCGCCCCCGTCATGATCCCATCGACGCGCTCGCGCGGTAGGTGCCGCTGACCGCGAGGCGACGCGGGGGACAGTCGGCTATCCGACCCCGAGGCCGGCACGGCGTGATCCCTCATCCCGAGCACACTGTTGCCCCCGCCGGTGGCGATCCTCTACGGTCTGCTCAAGCGGTGGGCGGTGCGGTCCGCATCCGACCGACACCGCCGGATGCCCGTCGCGCGGGCCGGGATGGTGGAGTCCCGGGCCACCCCGGCGACGGTGGTTCCGGCGGTCGTGTGACTCCAGCTCGTACTCCGGGTGTTGCTCTCCGGCACGGCTCCGCGCGGAGCCGACGGCGAGCCGGACACGCCGATCCCCACCGGAGAATCCCGTGTTCCTCAGCCCGCACGAGCAGGACCGCCTGCTCGTCCACGTCGCGGCCGATGTGGCCCGCCGTCGCCGCGAGCGCGGCCTGCGACTCAACTACCCCGAGGCCGTCGCGATCATCACCGCCTTCCTGCTCGAAGGGGCCCGCGACGGCCGGTCGGTGGTCGAACTCATGTCGGCCGGCCGGACCGTGCTCGGCCGCGACGACGTCCAGGACGGCATCCCCGAGCTGCTGAGGGAGGTGCAGGTGGAGGCCACGTTCCCGGACGGCACCAAGCTCGTGACGGTGCACCACCCGATCCCGTGATCCCCGGGGAGATCCTGCCGGCGGCCAGCCCGGTGGAGATCAACGTGGGTCGGCCGGTGACCACCCTGGTCGTGGTCAACACCGCCGACCGTCCGGTGCAGGTGGGCTCGCACTACCACTTCGCCGAGGCCAACCCGGCCCTGATGTTCGACCGGGGCGTCGCCTGGGGGCAGCGCCTCGCCGTCCCGGCCGGCACCTCGGTCGTGCGCCCACTGCCGACCCGACCCCCGCACCGCACGACGAAACCGTTCGGCACACCCACCCCGAACCGGGGGTGGACCCGCATCCGCCGCTGGCGCGGGCCGGCCGGGCGCTGCGCGTCGGCATCGGCGGGCCGGTCGGGTCCGGCAAGACCGCGCTGGTGGCGGCCCTGTGCCGCGCGTTCGCCGGCGAGCTGCGACTCGGCGTGGTCACCAACGACATCTACACGACCGAGGACGCCGACTTCCTCAAGCGGGCCGGCGTGCTGGACCCGACCCGGATTCGTGCGGTGGAGACCGGCTGGTGCCCGCACACCGCCATCCGCGACGACATCGGGGCCAACCTCGACGCCGTGGACGAGCTGGCCGAGGCCGTCGGCCCGCTGGACCTGGTGCTGGTCGAGAGCGGCGGGGACAACCTGACCGCCACGTTCAGCCGAGGTCTGGTGGACCGGCAGATCTTCGTGGTCGACGTGGCCGGCGGGGACAAGGTGCCCCGCAAGGGCGGGCCCGGGGTCACGTCCGCCGACCTACTCGTGATCAACAAGACCGACCTGGTGCCCATGGTGGGCGCGGACCTGGCCGTGATGGACCGGGACGCGCGGGCCCGGCGCGGCGACCTCCCGACCCTGTTCCTGTCGATCGTCGGTGACCCGACGGCGGGTCGGGTGGCCGACTGGATCCGTCACGAGCTGGTCCACCACGCGGCCCTGCATCCGATCGCCGCGCACGTCGGCCCTGCCTGATGCGCGCGCTCGCCCGGCTGGTGGCCCGGGCCGACGGCCGGGGCGGTACGGTCCTCACCGAGTTGCACGGCGAGACGCCGCTGCTGCTGCGGCAGACGCCGGGAGACGGTCGTGTCGTGACCGTGTACGTCGTCGGCGGGGCGGCCGGTCCGCTCGCCGGCGACGACCTGCGTCTGGAGATCGATGTGGGGCCGGGCGCACCCGGCTGGGCGGGCCCCGCGGTGCTCGGCGGCGCGCCCGCGACCGGCTCGCTGCTGGTGGTGGACCCGGCGCGCCCCGCCGAGCCCGCGACGGTCGAGGGCACCCTCGCCCGGCTGCCCCTGGCCGGTGGTCCGGCGACACTGTGGATCGCCACCGCTCCCGACGCGCACACGCTGCGTACCCACCTCGCCGTGTGACATGGGTGGGGCTCCCCATGCGGCAACGGGCCGGTCGGTGGCGACTGGCCCGTTGCCGCGTGCGTGGTGGTCGGCGCGGCGCAGGCCGCCGTCAGCCCCCGATCACAGGGAGAAGGTGCCGATCGCCTTCCAGTTGTACTCGTTGATCCCCGGCTCCCACAGGGTCACCTCGCCGTTGATCTGTGTCGTCCCTGGCGCGTACACCATCATCGAATAGCTCGATCCGTATCCGAAGTCCACCTCGCTGTTCCAACCGCCCAGCGACGACGAGATGTTCTTGGTGGTGTTGCCGCCGTACGGGTTTCCGGTCACCCGAATCCAGTTCGAGTGGCAGGACCAGGAGTAGAAGATCTGGATGGTGGCGACCTGCTGACCCGTGTCGCGGTTGGTGATCGGCCGCGTGGCGATCTGTGAAGCGTTGGCGTTGCAGCCTGTGGTCGCCGGGTCCTTGCCGTCGTAGTAGTTGCTCCCACCGCTGGCGCCGTCGGCCTGGGCGGGCGTCGCGACGGACATCACCAGCGCCCCGGTCGTTGCGAGCGCGGCGACGAACCGGTGCGGCATCGTGGTCTTCCTGATCAGTGTCAGCACACCGATTTCCTCTCTGTCCTATCCCCGGGTAGTGGTGCGAATGGAGACGACGGGCTTGCCTGTTCAGCTTCGGAGTAGGGCGGGAACGGCGCTATTGACCTGGTGTGTATCTGTGCTCGTGCGGCCTGTACGACAAAGTCGTACCCGTTCGATCAGAACGGCCTGAGCTTGGCGGCGACCGCTGATCGTTGTCGGACGCCGAACTTCCTGAGGATGCGACTCACGTGCGTCTTGGCCGTCTTCTCGGAGATGACCAGGCGGGTGGCGATCTGTTCGTTGCTCAAGCCGTCGGCGATGAGCCCGGCGATCTCGCGCTCTCGGGGCGTGAGCGTGATCAGCAGATCACCACCCTCGGCGGTGGGCATCAGCAGGAGCTCGGCGACGTCGGTCTGGAGTCGCTCACACTGCTCCAGCAGATCGCGAAGAGTGCCGGTGGAGTCGACACCGTCGCCTGGGCCCTGGATCAGCGAAGTGATCGTCTCCTTCATGGAACCCAACGCATGGCTCACCATCTCCACGACGCCGGGGACGGACCCGTGAGTCAACGAGGTTCGCTCACCTCGTTCGACGAATCCGTCCATCTCGTGCGCGTCCTCTCGCTCGCGGGCCAGGGCTCGCATCGTCCGACGGGCGAGCCACTCGAACGCCAGGACGGTCTCGTCGCCGTACGCGTCGGGTTGGTAGGTCAACATCGACGCGAGCCCGGCGACCCGCTGCCCGCCGTCGACGGACTCGAGTAGGGGGACGACGATGGCGTCGCTGGAGAGGCGTTCGTGGTCACCGAAGGTGTGGCCCTTGTGAAGCAGGCGACCCTGGTCGGACGCGTACCGGTAGGCTCGCGCGTTCTTCTTGATCCACGCGGTGAGGCCCTCCGGGCCGTAGGCCTGGAAACCCGAGTGCTCGTGCTCGTGCCCGTCGTAGACATAGGGGATCACCAGCATGTGCTCGTCGCGGAGAAAGGCGATGTAGAAGCTGTCGACCGGTGCGATGGTGGACATCGTGACCCGGACGAGATTGTAGAGCTTCCGATGATCCCCTGGCGCGAGATGTCGGATCGAGAAATCGGCGGTCTCCAGTGCTCGGGCCACGACGAGTGAGAAGGCTGCGCTTCCATCGGTCACGCATCGAGTATGGGTGCCCACTCAATGCGATCGGCCCGTGCCGTCGGTGACGGCGTGGCCGGCGAGCTGGCCACGTACGTCGTCGAGAAGGGTAAGCCGCTGCTCACCAAGGCGGAGTGAAGCGGGTCAGTGGCGCGGGCCGGCTGCCTCGGCGTGGTCGCGGCGGCGGGCCGGGTCGAGTCGGGCGATCAGGTCGTCGAGGTGGTCGAGCAGGGCGGTGTCGGCCGGTACGCCCGCCTCGGCGAGGCTGGCCCGGACCCGCTCGTCGAGGCGGGCGTGCTCGCGGCGGCCCCGGGTCGTCAGGTAGGCCCGGATGCGTCGCCGCTCCAGCGGGTCGATCCGCCGGAACACCAGGTTACGGTCGACGAGCTGGTCGACCAGCTTGGTGAGGGTGCCCGGCGGCAACGACGCCTCGGCGGACACCTCGGTCATCGGATGACCCTGACCGTCGGCGAGCAGGCAGAGCATCCGCCACGCCTCGGTGGTCAGCTCGTCGTCGGCCAGCACGGCGGCCAACCGGCGGGAGAGTCGATCGGGCCGTGGTCAGCATCGCGCTGGTGTACCCGATGCGCGGGCCGGCGGGAATGTTCGGCCCGACCTGCGAACTCTGCGCCCAGCTCGCGGTCGAGGAGATCAACGCCTGCGGCGGGGTGCTGGGCCGCGAGGTGCGGCTGGTGCCGGTCGACGGTGGCGCCCCTCCGGCCGAGGTGGCCGCCCAGGTCGAGGCGCTGGTGTCGGTGGGCGCCGTGCAGGGCGTGACCGGCTGGCACATCTCCTCGGTGCGGCAGGCGCTCGCGCCTCGGGTCGCGCACCGCGTGCCGTACGTCTACACCGCCCTCTACGAGGGTGGTGAGCGTACGGAGGGGGTCTATCTGACCAGCGAGACGCCGGACGCCCAGTTGTGGCCCGCCATGCGGCTGCTCGCCGGGGAGCAGGGCGTACGCCGCTGGTTCGTGGTCGGCAACGACTACGTGTGGCCGCGGCGCACCGCGCGGGCTGCCCAGCGGTACGCGCTGCGCGGTGGCGGTCGTGTGGTGGGGCAGGCGTTCCTGCCGTTGGAGGCGCACGACTTCGACGACGTGCTGCGCCAGATCGAGCGCAGTGAGGCCGACGCGGTGGTGATGCTGCTCGTGGGCGCCGACGCGGTGCGGTTCAACCGGGCGTTCGCGCGGGCCGGGATGGACCAGCGCTGCCTGCGGCTGAGCACCCTGATGGACGAGAACATGCTGCTGGCCAGCGGCGTGGGCGCGACGCGGCGGCTCTACAGCACCGCGGGCTTCTTCGCCGGCCTCGTGACGCAGGAGAACCTCGACTTCCACGGTGAGTTCGCCCGCCGGTTCGGGGTGGAGGCGCCGCCGCTGGGCAGCCTGGGTGAGTCCTGCTACGAGGGCGTGATGCTGCTCGCCGCCCTGATCGCGCAGGCCCGTACGCTCGACGTACGGGCGATCGAGATGGCCGCCGACACGGTGGCGTACCACGGGCCGCGTGGTCGGCTGCGGCTGCGTCGGCGGCACGTGCGCCAGCGGATCTACCTCGCCGAGGCCGACGGTCTCGACTTCACCGTGCTCGCCCAGCTCTGACCGCCCGTCCGGACCCTTGACAGGGCCACCCGACTCGACCCAAAGATGCTTCCTTTGTGAAGTATCTGGCCCGGGGGTCGGATACCGCGATTGTTTGTCCACCGTCGGCGAAATCTGTTCGACGACCATTGTGGTGGCAATTTTCCACGGAATTAATCACGGCCGGAACCGCCTTGCGCGGATAGTGTCGGCCATTGTGGCGTGCGTTCCCGGACGTGCGTGGGAAAAAGTCAATTAAGGACTGAAAAACACTCTCACGCAATCATGCCGGTCGACGCTTTGCGTGCCCGTACCCGATGCGATGCCACAGGCGACGTCCACCCGTTCGCCCCCGGCATCGCCAACATCAGCTCCACCCGGACCGCACCGACCGTCCTTTCGCTACCTGAGTGCACCGCAGGGAGATTAGATGCCACTTCTTTGGGGCCGCCGCATCCTGGCGGGTGCCATGACCCTCGTCGCCGCGGCTGCCATGACCGCGTGCGGCAGCAAGACCAGTGACGAGGGCGGCGCTGCCGGCGTCACCGCCGACGTCGAGAAGGCCGAGAAGCTCATCTCCGAGGACCGGGTGGCCGCCGTCGTCGGCTGCTGGACGTCGGCGAGCCGCAAGGCGGTCAAGCCGGTGTTCGAGAAGAACAAGGCACTGCTGTTCTACCCCGTGCAGTACGAGGGTCTGGAACAGCCGCCCTACATCTTCTACGCCGGCGCGACGACCAACCAGCAGATCGTCCCCGGGCTCGACTACCTCAAGGCTCAGGGAACGAAGTCGGTCCACCTTGTCGGC
Source organism: Micromonospora sp. DT4 (assembly GCF_049841675.1). NCBI lineage: Bacteria > Bacillati > Actinomycetota > Actinomycetes > Micromonosporales > Micromonosporaceae > Micromonospora > Micromonospora sp. DT4. The sequence continues at coordinate 8,779 of NZ_JBNCKT010000066.1, read as the reverse complement.
AGCGACTACGTCTTCCCCCGTACGGCCAACAAAATCATCAAGGCCTACGCGGCGGCGAACGGGATGACCGTGGTCGGCGAGGATTACGCGCCGCTCGGGTCCACCGAATTCGGCACGATCGCCAACAAGGTCAAGTCGTCCGGCGCGAAGGCCGTCTTCAGCACCCTCAACGGTGACAGCAACGTGGCCTTCTTCAAGGAGTACAAGTCGGCCGGGCTGACCGCCGCCGCGATGCCGGTGGTGTCGGTGTCGATCGCCGAGGAGGAGGTCAAGGGCATCGGCACCCAGTACCTCCAGGGCCAGCTCACCGCCTGGAACTACTACCAGACCACGCCCCGCGCGGCGAACACGAAGTTCGTGGCCGCGTACAAGGCGAAGTACGGCGCGGACAAGCCGACGAGCGACCCGATGGAGGCCGCCTACGTCAGCGTCTACCTGTGGAAGGCGATGGTCGAGAAGGCCGGCGCGTTCGACGTCGAGAAGGTCCGCGGCGCCTCCGACGGGATCACCTTCGACGCGCCGGACCCGTACCTCAAGACCTACCCGTGGGCGAGCGGCCTGAGCTGACGACGACGGCCCGGGCGGGCGGCGCGACGACGCGCCCCGCCCGGGCCCCCCGACCAGCAGTACGGAGTACCCACCGTGACAGTCCTCTTCGGTCAACTCTTCACCGGCATCAGCATCGGCGCGGTGCTGCTGCTCATCGCGCTCGGGCTGGCGCTGACCTTCGGCCAGATGAACGTCATCAACATGGCGCACGGCGAGTTCATCATGGCCGGCGCCTACACCACGTACGTGCTGCAACAGAGCATCACCTCCGCCGGCCTGTCGCTGCTGGTCGCGCTGCCGGTGGCGTTCGTGGTCGCCGGCACGATGGGTGTGCTGCTGGAGATCCTGCTGATCCGCCGGCTCTACGCCCGCCCGCTGGACACGCTGCTGGTCACCTGGGCCGTGTCGCTGATGCTGCAACAGCTCGCGCGGGACGTCTTCGGCAGCCCGAACGTGCAGACCCGTGCGCCGGACCTGCTCACCGGCAACGTGGCGTTGCCCGGCGGGCTGACCATCGCCAACAACCGGCTGTTCATCCTTGCCCTGGCGCTCGCCGCCGTCGCCGCGCTTACCCTGGCGCTGCGGCTCACCCCGTTGGGGCGTCGAATCCGAGCGGTGGTGCAGAACCGCGACCTCGCCGCGGTGTCCGGCATCCCCACCGCCCGGGTCGACCGGACGACGTTCTTCCTCGGGTCCGGCCTGGCCGGGCTCGCCGGGGTGGCGCTCACCCTCAGCGTCGCCAAGGTGATCGTGTTCGTGGCGATCGTCGCGTTCCTGCAGTGGCGGCCACAGGGCCTGTTCACCCTGCGGACCAGGAGCCTCGCATGACCGCCGTGACACCCGTGCCGCCGAGCACCGCCACACCGCCCGCCCCGCCCCGCCGCCCCGCCGCCCCGCCGGTCCGGTGGCCGGTCGCGGTGGCGCACGGCGGCGGGCTTCGCGTTCGGCGCGGCACTGCTGTTCGCCGTCGCGCCGCTGGTGCTGTCGCACTTCCGGCTGGCCCTGCTCGCCAAGTACCTCTGCGTCGCCATGGTGGCCGTCGGCATCGGCATCGCCTGGGGGCGCGGCGGCATGCTCACCCTCGGCCAGGGCGTCTTCTTCGGCCTGGGCGGCTACGCGATGGCCATGCACCTCAAGCTCGCCGACGCGGGCCCGGGTGGGATGCCGGACTTCATGCAGCTGTACGGGCAGCTCGACGAACTGCCCCTGTGGTGGCGGCCGTTCGCCAGCCCGTGGTTCGCGCTGCCCGCCACGGCGCTGCTGCCGATGGCCGTCGCCTTCGGGCTCGGCTCGCTGGTGTTCCGCCGCCGCGTGCGGGGCGCGTACTTCGCCATCCTCAGCCAGGCCCTCGCGGCCGCCATGGTGATCCTCCTGATCGGGCAACAGGGCACCACGAGCGGCACCAACGGGCTCACCGACATCGAGGGCTTCTTCGGCTACGACCTCGACGATCCGGTCAACCAGCGGATGGTCTACTTCATCATCGCCGGCGTCCTGCTGGCGCTGCTCGCCCTGGCCCGCCAGCTCATCCACAGCCGCTACGGCGAGCTGCTGGTGGCGGTCCGCGACGGCGAGGAGCGGGTCCGTTTCCTTGGCTACGACCCGGCGTCGGTCAAGCTCGTCGCCTACGTGGTGGCGGCCGGCATGGCGGGTCTCGCCGGCGCGCTGTTCGTGCCGGCGGTGGGCATCATCTCGCCCGCCCTCATCGGCAACGTCCCGTCGATCGAGTTCGTCATCGGGGTGGCGGTGGGTGGCCGGGCCACGCTGCTCGGCCCGGTGCTCGGCGCGGTCGCGGTGGCCTGGGCGCGTACCGCCCTCTCGGAACGGTTCCCGGCACCTGGACGTACCTTCAGGGGTTGCTCTTCGTGGTGGTGGTGGCATTCCTTCCCGGCGGCCTGGCGTCGCTGTGGGCGCTTGCCCGCCGCCGCGAGGCCGGCCCGGAGCCCAGCCGGCGCGGATGGTCACCGCTGGGCCGACGACGCGCCGAGCGGGCGGAGGTGCCGGCGGCATGAGCGAACGCACCGAGCGTAGCGAGGGCCGTGAGGGCATGCCCGGCCAGCACGGCATGAGTGACGGCCGACTGGACGGGCTGTCCGTCCGTGACGTGCGGGTCAGCTTCGACGGGTTCACCGCGGTCGACGGCGTCTCGTTGGAGGTGCCCGCCGGTGACATCCGGCTTCTGATCGGGCCGAACGGCGCCGGCAAGACCACCCTGGTCGACGCGATCACCGGCCTGGTGCGGGCCACCGGCTCGGTCCGCTTCGGCGACCAGGAGCTGCTGGGTCGGCCCGTGCACCGGATCAGCCGCCTGGGCATCGGGCGGACGTTCCAGGCACCGACGATCTTCGATGAGCTGTCGGTCGTGCAGAACCTCGACATCGCGGCGGGCGCCCGCCGGAGCTGGGCCACGCTGGCCCGGCGTCGGCGGGGGATTCCCGACGAGGTGGCCGCCGCGTTGGAGACCATCGGGCTGACCGGCCGTGCCGACCAGCTCGCCGGCACGCTCGCGCACGGCCAGAAACAGTGGTTGGAGATCGGCATGCTGTTGGTGCAGGACGCGCGGCTGCTGCTGCTCGACGAGCCGGTCGCCGGGATGAGCCACGAGGAGCGCGACGCCACGGGCGCGCTGCTGGAGACGGTCAGCCGGGACCGCACGGTCGTGGTGATCGAGCACGACATGGACTTCCTGCGTCGCTTCGCGCGCAGCGTCACCGTGCTGCACGCGGGGAAGGTGCTCAGCGAGGGCACGGTGGCGCAGGTCCAGGCGGACCCGCGCGTACAGGAGGTCTACCAACCTTGGCCACCCGGTCGACGCCGGGTCGGTCCCCAGCGGTCTGGAGGCATGATGCTGACCCTGCGTGGGGTGCACGCCGGTTACGGACGTTCCCGGGTACTGCACGGGGTGGACCTCGCCGTACCGCCCGACGGGGTGGCCGCCGTGCTCGGGCACAACGGCGCCGGCAAGAGCACCCTGCTGCGGGTCGCGGCGGGCCTGCTGCGCCCGACCGCTGGCGCGGTCGAGCTGGACGGCGAGGATGTCACCCGTCTCGCGCCGCACGAGCGGGTGGCGCGCGGGATGGCGTACGTCCCGCAGGGCCAGCAGTGTTTTCCGCATCTGACGGCGGCGGAGAACCTGCGCCTGGTCGCCGACGGCCGGCGCGACGGCGCGGTGGCCACGGCCGAGGTGCTGGACCTGTTCCCCGCGCTGCGCCCCCTGCTGCGGCGACGGGCCGGGCTGCTCTCCGGCGGTCAGCGTCAGCAGCTCGCTATCGCCCGCGCCTTGATCACCCGGCCGCGGCTGCTCATGCTCGACGAGCCGACCGAGGGCATCCAGCCGTCGGTGGTCGCGGAGATCCAGGAGCGGATCGTCGAGCTGACGCGGCAGTCCGGCTTCAGCGTGCTGCTCGTCGAACAGCACCTCGGCTTCGCGCTGCGGGTGGCGAACCGTTACCACGTCCTCGAATCCGGCCGGGTCACCTCGCACGGCGACGGGGGAGTCACGGCGGAACGCGACGTGCGGGCGGCCCTGGCGGTCTGACCTCGCCCCGTCGCCGGTCAGGTCGTCGGTGCGGGGCCGGTCGAGTCGCGGACGACCAGCAGGTGACCGGTGGCGCGTCGGCGGGGCCGCGCCGCGCGGGGCTTGAGGGCGAGGGTGAGCGCCGTGCGGCCCATCTCGGTCATCGGCAGCCGGATGGTGGTGAGGCTGGGCGCGAGGTCGGCGGCGACGGAGACGTCGTCGAACCCGACGACGGAGATCCGCGCCGGCACCGGCACACGGTGCGACCGCAGCGTCGAGAGCACGCCGATCGCCATTGCGTCGTTCAGCGCGATGATCGCCGTGGTCTTCGGGTGCTCGTTGAGGATCTGCTCGGTGGCCGCCCGTCCGCCGCCACGGGTGAAGTCCCCGTGCACGACCGTCAGGTCGGCGGGGCGCAGCCCGCGCTGCCGCAGCGCGGACGTCACGCCGGCGAGCCGGTCGGCGACCGTGGTGAGGCCGGCGCTGCCGGCGGCGACCGCGATGCGGCGGTGGCCGAGGTCCATCAGGTGCGCGGCGAGCGCGTGGCCACCGGCCTCGTTGTCCGGTAGGACGGCGTCGACGCCGAGGGCGTGCCGGCCGATGGCGGCGACCCGGCCGCCGTGGTCCTGGAAGGCCGCCAGCTCGGCGCGGGCCTCGGCCTCGACCCGCGGGTCGCCGTACCCGGAGCCGCTGATCAGGATGATGCCGACCCGCTGCGCGATGAGGTGGCGCAGTTGCCGCAGCTCGTAGCCCGGGTCCCGGCCGGACTGGCAGATCTGCACCAGCAGCCCCTGCTCGGCGGCGAGCTGGATGACCCCGGCGGCGATCTCGGAGAAGTAGGGGTCGTCGACCTGGTGGACGATGAGCCCGACGGTGGAGCGGGCGCCCCCGGCCAGGGTGCGGGCGTACGGGTTGGCGACGTATCCCAGCTCCTGGGCGACCCGGCGAATCCGGTCGGCCACCTCGGTGCTGACCCCCTCGCGGCCGGCGAGGGCCCGCGAGGCGGTCGCCAGTGAGACGCCCGCGCGTTCGGCCACCTCCATGAGGCGCGGCCGCTGGCCAGCCCTGGGCATCCGCGACTCCCCGGAAACATCCATGTCACCCGATCTATTGCCAGTGACGATCGTCGAAGCCTAGGGTACGTAAGCGCTTACGTACCGGGCACCGGCATGCCGCGAAACGAGGTGAACGATGTCCAGGATTCGAGTCGTCGCCGTCTCGCTGCTGCTGGTGGTCGGCGTGCTGACCGGCGTCGGAGTGCCCCCGGCCCAGGCGGATCGGAGCATCGCGCGCGACGTCCATCCGGCGCTGCGGGCGCATGTGGTCGCCGCGTACGACTTCGACCGCCCGGTGCCGGGCGACCCCGCCCTGGAGCGTGACCAGGGCCGCTGCGGCACCGAGATCGAACTGATCAACGGCGGCGCGGCGATGCGGGTGCCCGACCGCGCCTGCCGGGGCAGCGGCAACGCGGTACAGGCCCGGCAGGTCGACCCGGCGACCGCCGGCAACGACGATTGGAAGGCCGGAACGTGGTCGGCCAGCGGGGTGCGGACGCTACGTGCCTTCAGCGCCACCGGCGGCACCACCATCATGGGCTGGTTCAAGCTGAACATGGACAGCCCGGCGCCCAACTCCACCACCACCGACCCGGACGACTCGCCGCCACCTTCGACTTCGGCACCGGCACGCTGGCCCTCTACCGCAACGGCGAGCCGGTCGACGGCTTCTACACCCGCACCGACGACCCGTGGCTCGTGGCGGGGCCCGGCCCGCACGTGACCACCGCATCCGACCCCCGGGGCATCAAGATCGGCGGGAGCTTCCCGCAGGACACCCTGGAACGCAACCCCTGCGACCTGCCGCATGGACGGCCTGCTGTTCCTCGACAGCGTGGTCTCCGCGCGCGACGTGCACAGGCAGCACCGCCACCTGGCCCGCTGACCGCCCTCGGCACCGTCCCACCGAGAAGGAGACACGCGTGCTCACCGCCCACCATCCCCGCGCGCTGCGCCCCACCGCGCTGACGGCCGGCCTCACGGTCCTCGTGCTGGTGCTGTCCACCCTGTTCGCCACACCTGCCCGGGCCGCCGACGCGGTCTACGACCCGATCCCCGAGATGCCGACCCAGTCCCGCCTCGGGCTGGTCCTCACCGAGTACGCGCGCTTCCCGCAGTCGTACCCGACCCCCGCGCCGACGGACCAGCGGCTCATGCGGACCGCCCGGATCAACACCATCATGGAGCTGCCCGACGGCTCCGGCCGGCGCGCGGTGCCCGACCTGAACGGCAACCTCTACCTGGTCGAGAACGGCGTGCCGCACGTCTACCTGGACGTGGCGGCGACGTTCGCACCCCAGTTCTTCTCCGGCCGGGGGCTCGGCCAGGGCTTCGGCTACGTCGCCTTCCACCCCGAGTTCGGCGTCAACGGCCGGTTCTACACCATCCACACCGAGCTGGCGTCGGCGACGACCACGCCGCCGGACTACGCCCAGGCCGGTACGATCTACCACGGCGTCATCACCGAGTGGACGGCCGACGACCCGGCCGCCGACACCTTCGCCGGCACCCGCCGAGAGGTGCTGCGCATCGGCTTCGGCGGGCAGGTGCACGGCATCCAGGAGATCAGCTTCAACCCGACGGCGAAGCGCCACGACCGCGACTACGGCCTGCTGTACCTCGCCGTCGGCGACGGCGGCCTCGGCGTGCGCACCACCGACCCGCAGAACCTGGGCCTGCCGCACGGCAAGCTGCTGCGCATCGACCCCCGGGGCACCACCTCGGCCAACGGCCGGTACGGCATCCCCGCCGACAACCCGTTCGTCGGGCAGACCGGCGCGCTCGGCGAGATCTACGCCGTGGGCTTCCGCGACCCGCACCGGTTCAGCTGGGACCGGGCGACCGGCCGGATGTACCTGGGGCACATCGGTGAGCACGCCATCGAGGCGATCTACGAGGTCCGCGCCGGCGACAACTTCGGCTGGAGCGAGCGCGAGGGCTCCTTCGTCTTCGACAAGGCGGCCACCAACCCCTGCGACCGGCTGTTCCCGCTGCCCGCCGACGACGGGCGCTACGGCTACACGTACCCCGTCGCCGCGTACGACCACGATCCCGCCGCGGACTGGAACTGCACCGCGGACGTCGGCGTCGCCGTGGCCGGCGGGTTCGTCTACCGCGGACGCGCGGTGCCGGCGCTGCGCGGCAAGTACGTCTTCGGCGACCTCGTCGACGGCCGGGTGCTCTACACCGAGGCGAACGAGATGGGCCGTGGCCACGGCCTCGCCCCGATCCACCAGCTCGCGCTCTTCAACGCCGCGGGTTCGCCGGTGCGGATGCGGGACCTCTCCGGACCCGGCGCGCCCGGCGACCCCAACCGGGTCGACCTGCGCTTCGGCACCGACGCTGCCGGCGAGCTGTACCTCGTCGCCAAGGCCAACGGCACGATCTGGAAGGTGACCGGCACCAGGGAGTTCGCCAGCGGCGACGTCGGCGGCACCACCCTGCGCCACACCGCCGGCGCCGCGAACTGGGCGCCGGTGACGCCCACGAAGTGGCAGTTCACCCCCGACCAGATCATCCTCGCCGAGGCCGGCGAGAGCCGGCCGGGCCCGCGCCGGCCCTTCGAGTACGCCGTCCTGACCGCCGGCCCGGTCTGGTCGTCGGTGCAGGTCGACGCGCGGGTACGACTCGACACGCCGGTCGACGTCAGCAACCGGGATGTGATCATCGTCTTCGGCTGGCGCTCGGACACCGAGTTCTACTACGCCCACCTCTCCACCGACAACACGATCTATCCGCACAACGGCATCTTCAAGGTCAACAACGCCGACCGGGAGCGCATCGACCACCAGTGGAACGGCCGCTCCCGTGGCGCCAACCCGGCGATCACCGACGCCGCCTGGCACCGCGTACGCGTCGTGCACCTGCCGGCCACCGGCGAGATCGCCGTCTACGTCGACGGGCACCGCGACCCGCTGCTGACCGCGAAGGACACCACCTTCGGGTCGGGTCGGGTGGGCTTCGGCTCGTTCGACAACGTCGGCCGACTGCGCCACCTCACCGTCACCGGCGCTCCGGCCCGGACCGGATCGCGGTCGGGCTAGACGCTCGCCATCCGCTTCGTACAATTCCTGCCATGCGAGATATCGTCGAGTTGCTGGCCTCGCCCGTGCACCGCTTCCTGGGCCGACCCAGCGACGGCCCGGCGCCGGCCCCGCCCGGCGAACTGGTCGACACCATCCAGATCCGTGCCGGCCTCGGCATCGTCGGCGACCGCTACTTCGGCAAGCCGGCACACCGCGACGCCAGCGTCACGGTGATCGCCCAGGAATCGCTGCCGGCCGGCATCGGCCTGGTGCAGGTCCGCCGCAACATCCTCACCACCGGCCTCGCCGTGGACGAGCTGATCGGCAGGGTGCTGGTCCTCGACTCCGGCGACGGCCCCGTCGGCCTTCGGGTGAACCGGGCCGCCCGACCCTGCGCCTGGATGGACGTCACGGTCGGGCCGGGCGCCTGGAAGGCGCTGCGCACCACGGGCGGCGTCCGCTGCACGCCACTGCACGACGGCGTGCTGCGCATCGGGCCGGTCGACGCGACCGTGAGCTGACCGACGACAGGTCGGTTCGTGCTGCCGCGTGCCGCTCAGAGACTGTCGGGTAACTGGACGGCTACGCAGTGAGAAGTCGTTCGGCGTTGATGCGTCGGGCGGCTTCGCGCT